>JBPCOG010000160.1:0-5674 GCA_051000455.1 Lapillicoccus sp.
GACGCCACGGCGGCGTCGGACCTCGACATCACCATCCTGCTGGCCGGGGCGCCGGCGCCCTACCGACAGTCGACCATCCTCGACGGGTGGCACCGGCGGCACTACGCGCCGAGCGGTATGCCGTGACAGACGTCCTGTCCGACCTCAGGGGCGCGCAGCCCGGCGGGGAGAGCGCGGTGGTCGCGCGCCGGCTCTGGCAGCAGGCGGCGGACCTGCGGCTCCGCGCCCACGGGAGGTGGACGGGCGCGGGCAAGGCGCTGCTACGGGAGGCGCGGGGGGGACGCGACGCCGCTCATCGCGCGACCGACGCGGTCCTCGATCTCGTCGGGGCGGCTTGTTCGACGGGTACCGCGTGGACGAGGAGACGTTCACTCCCCGCTCAGCAGCCGCGGCGACGCCTGCCGGGTTCTCAGCCGTGCCACCCCAGGTGGGTGGCGTCACCGGCGCGGGGCTCACGCGCCGCGAGCGCGAAGGATCCGAATGCGCCCGCCACGTGGCGGCGCTCCGCGTCAGGGATCCGGGCGAGGATCTCCTCGACCGAACGGCGGCGATGGGCGGTGACCCGGTCCATGAACCGTCGCCCGCGTCGGGTGAGCACCAGACGCAGGCTACGGCGGTCGGTCGACACCGGCTGACGATCGAGCAGGCCAGCGGCGGCCAGCCGGTCCGCGAGCCGGGTGGCGTTGGAGGCGTGGACACCGAGCTCCGCCGCGACGTCGCCGAGTGTCATCGAGCCGAGGACGTCGACGAGGGCGAGGATACGCATCTGCGGGAGCGTGACGCTGTCCTCGACGTCGGCGAGGGAACGGGCAGCCACTGCCACCATCGCGCGGCTGGCGAGCATCACCGACTCGACGTCACTGGGGCCTGCGGGTGCCTCGTCCTCGCTGGGCGTCATGGACCGAGTATGCCCGTTCCGGACCGCTGTGTGCGACAGTGCAAACGTTGCGCAGGCGGACCGAGAGATGCCCACATCCACCGGATCGGCAAGACTGGCCGCATGTCGTCGACCACGTCCAGGGCTGTCGCGGTGACTCCGTCCGGCAACGGGCTCGACGTCTGGGCGAGCACGATCCGGCGTGCCGTCACCGAGCACGCTGAGCAGCGGCGCAAGGGTCCCGGCGCCAAGCTGGTCGTGCTGAGCGCCCACCCCGACGACGAGACGCTCGGCGCCGGCCGGCTCATCGCCTGGTGGACCCGGCACGCAGGTCCCGCCCGGGCCATCACCCTCACCGCCGGGGAGGCGTGCCTCAGCGCGGTCGGACCCTCGCTCGTGGGAATGGGTGCCCGGCGTCTGGCGGAGTGGGCCGGGGCCGTCGGCACGCTGGGCGCCCACCCGGAGCCGTGCTGGGAGTTTGCCGACGGGCAGCTGCCTGACTCGCTCGACTCCGTGGCCGGTCGGCTGGCGCAGTGCCTGTCCGGGGACGATGTCGTCCTCGCACCCTGGCGGCACGACCCGCACCCGGACCACGGTGCCGCCGGCCTCGCGGCCGACGCGGCCTGCCGCAGCACCGGTGCAACCCTTGTGGAGTACCCGGTGTGGATGACGTACTGGAGCCGTCCACGGGAGCTGGAGGACACGGCATACCAGCTGGTCAGGGTCGCGACCGGACCCGAGGACGAGCGGACGCGGGCGGCGGCGCTGCGCCACTACCGGTCCCAGCTCGAGCCGTTGGGGACGGGTCTCGGGCCGGTTGTCCCGGCGGCGATGCTCGCCCACCACCACAGCCAGCTGATCCTGCGGCCGGTCGTCGCCCGGTGAGCGACCAGCCGCGGACGCCGGACTTCGACGCGCTGTACCGCCGGAACGAGGACCCGTGGGCGGTCCGGACGAGCTGGTACGAGCGGCGCAAGCTCGCCGTCGTCGTCGCCAGCCTCCAGCGGGAGCGCTACACCAGCGCGTGGGACCCGGCCTGCGGGACCGGGGACCTCGCGCTCGCGCTCCGCGGCCGGTGTGACCGGGTGGCCGCCAGCGACGTGTCGGCGCGGGCGGTCGCGATGACGAGGGAGCTGACGCGGGATGCGCCCGGCGTGCAGACCTTTCGGCACGCTCTGCCCGCACCACCGGAACCGCTGAACGGCCCCGTCGAGCTCGTCGTGCTCGGGGAGTTCCTCTACTACCTCCCCCCCGCCGACCGCACGGCGACCTACCGGCTCGTCGACCGGGTCGCGGCCCCGACCGCGGAGGTCCTCAGCGTCCACTGGCGCCACCATCCGCACGACGCCTGGCTCAGCGGCGAGCAGGTCACCGCAGAGCTCGACGGCTGCCTGCGTGCAACTGGGTGGAGCGCCGCGGTCCGCCACACCGACCTGGGCTTCGTCCTGGCCAGCTGGGTGCGCGGGGACCCCCCGCCGGAGACGCCATGACGCTCAGCAGCCTCGCGGCGTACCCCGCCCCCCTCCCGCTTCCTCCGGGGTACGAGCGCCACCAGCCCAGCGCGGAGCAGACCGCGCAGGCCATGACGGCACTGGCGGGCACGCACCCGTGGGCGCGGCTCGGGTGGCCGGAGTTGATCGAGGCGCTGGTCGCCCTGGGGCGCACCGACATCCCGCTCGGCAGGCTCGTCGAGGGCCACGTCGACGCCATCCGGATCCTCGCCCAGGCCCAGCGGGCACCCATCGCCGACGCCCGGTATGCCGTGTGGGCGTCACAGTCGCAGGCCACGGGCATCGCGGCCCCCGGCGCGAGGGGTGGCTGGCGGCTGGACGGGACACTGCGGTTCGCCTCCGGGGTGGGTGTCGTGGACCGGGCCCTGGTCTCGGTCCTGGTGGACAGCAGCGAGAGGCTGCTCCTCGACCTCGACGTGGGCGACTGGTCGGCGGACGAGTCCGCTTGGCAGACCACGGCAATGGCCGTGAGCCGGTCGCACACGATTGTCCTCACCGACGTGTGCGCCGATGCCTCCGCGCAGGTTGGACCGGCTGGCTTCTACCTCGGCCGCCCGGGGTTCTTCCCCGGCGGTGTCGGCGTGGCAGCCGTGTGGGCGGGCGGCGCGGCGCGGCTCGCCGACCTCGTCCACGACTACCTCGCAGCCGGCCCGCCCTCCCCGGTACGTTCCCGCCGCCTGGGCCAGGTCCGCACCGAGCTCGCCGCCATGCACGCGGTGCTCGTGGCTGCCGGGCCGGTGCTCGGCACGGCCGACGCCACGGGCCCGGCCGGGTGCGGGGCCGGGAGGGGGAGCAGTGCCGGTGAGCCGGCGGGTCGCGCCGGGGAGGACCGCCCGGGGGACCTGCGTGCAGTATCGACGGAGGTCCGCGCCGGCGTCGCGGCAGCCGTGCGACGCGTGGTCGAGCTGGTGCGCGACCTCGCGGGACCCGCGGGACGCGCGTACGCACAAGACCTGACCCACGCCATCGACGACCTCGACCTCTATGTCCGACAGCAGAACCCGGACACCGATAGCGAGTATCTCGGTGACCTGCCCCGTTGACGTCCTCGTGGCCGTCCCGGCGCACGACGAGGAGGAGGGCATCGACGCCTGCCTGAGCAGCGTCATCGGCGCGGTGGAGGCCGCCCGGCGGACGGGTGCGGTTCGTCGGGCGCTCGTCGCGGTGGCTGCACACAACTGCCAGGACGCAACCGCCGTGCTTGCCAAGCAACGGCTCAGCCGCCAGCAGACGGCGGCGTTCCTCGTCACCGAGGACCTCGACTCGACCGCCGTCGGCGCCGTGCGGCACGAGCTGATCGTGGCGGCTCGCGCGGCGCTGGTCCCCGAGCGCGCCTCTCGCTGCTGGGTGTTCAGCACGGACGCGGACTCCGAAGTCCCCCCGGGCTGGGTCACCGAGACCCTCGAGCTGGCGTATCGGTCGGCAGCCGCCGCCGTCGTCGGGACGGTGCAGCTGCACGGGTGGCACGCGCCCGACGCCGCCCAGCAGGACTACGCGGCGATCATCGGCCGGGGGCTGCGGCCCGGCGGCCACGACCACGTGTATGCCGCCAACCTCGCCGTCCGGCTCGACGCCTACGAGTCGGTCGGCGGCTTTCCCTCGCAGGTCCATGGCGAGGACCGCGCGCTCGTCACCGCCCTGCACCGCGGGGGGTGGCCGGTCATCACCCCCCTGGCGCCGACGGTGCGCACCTCCGCCCGGATGCCGGGGCGCGCAGCGGGCGGCCTCGGCGACCTGCTGCTGCGGCTCACCCGCCGCCTTCCGTGAACCCGTCGGGCGCCCAGCCTTGCGCCGTCAGCCCGGGGCCGGCCGTGGGGCGTCCGACCCCGGGGGTGAGCGAACGGCATACCGTGGTCCGGTGAGCACGGACGACCTCGACCCGCACTCAGGAAGCTTCTACAGACCCCTCGGGCACGGTCGCTACCAGCCCACGCTGCACGTGCAGGGCGCCTGGCAGCCGCACGAGCAGCACATGGCCCCCGTGTCCGGGCTGCTGATGCACGCCGTGGACCAGCACGAGCCGCGGGACGGAATGCAGCCCGCGCGCATCAGCTTCGAGATCCTCGGGATGATCCCCGCCGAGGTGAGCGAGATCAGCGTCCGGACCGTCCGGCCCGGGCGGACCATCGAGCTCGTCGAGGCGACCCTGGCCGTCGACGGCCGGACCGTCGTCAGGGCCAGCGTCTGGCGGCTGTCGCGCCAGGACACCAGCGCGGTCGCCGGCGGAGCCCCCCCGAGGATGCCCGAGCCCGAGGCGATGACGCAGTGGACGGGCTCCGACGTGTGGCCAGGCGGCTACATCGCGGCCCTGGAGTTCTGCAACGGGCGCGACAACGTCCCGGGCCGCGGGCAGGTGTGGATCAGGACGGACACGACCCTGGTCGAGGGGGTGACGAGCTCTCCGACCGCAGCCTTCGTCGGGCTCGTCGACACCGCGAACGGCGTGGCCGCCAGGGTGGGCCCGCGGGAGTGGATGTACCCCAACGTCGACCTCAGCATCCACCTCTACCGGCAGCCGGTCAGCGGCCCGGTGGGCCTCGACACGACGGTCGTCTTCGGCGCCGACGGCGTGGGCCTCACCTCCTCGACGCTGCACGACGTCCACGGCCCGGTCGGCCGGTCCGAGCAGATCCTCACCGTCCGCCCGCTGCCGGCCCAGGGAGGCTGACCCGCGCCTGACCGCCTACTCGCCGGGGTAGCGGACGCCGACCTGGCGACGGACCTCGTCCATGACGGCCATGACGGCCCGCGAGCTCGCCCAGCTCATCCGCTCGCTCTCCTGGCGCCCCTCGCTGACGCAGCGGGCGACCTCGGCGGCCTCGAACTGGAACCCGTTGTCGACTCCCCCGTCGAACTCGCCCAGCACCGTCCCGTCGCGGCGGACCACCCGCAGCGTGGTGCTCGCGTAGAAGTCGCCGGCGATCTCTATCCGCGCCAGCGTCCCGCTGATGGTCGCGGTCGTCGGGGTCTTGGCCCACAGCGTGGTGTGCGCCACCCCCTGCAGACGGGCGGGGTAGCCGAACACCATGCCCACCTGGCCGTCGACGCCCGCCTCGGTCAGCTCGCCCGCCGCCGTCACCGAGGTGGGCGCACCGAGCAGGTCGACGATGAACGACACCGGGTAGACACCGAGGTCGAGCATCGCGCCGCCCGCGAGCGCCGGGTTGACCACGCGGTGGTCCGGTCCCACCTCGAAGAACTGCCCGTGGTCGGCGACGACGCTGACGACCTCCCCGAGGGTCCCGGAGGCGATCGTCCGGTGCACGAAGTCCACGTGCGGCAGGAA
>JBPCOG010000375.1:0-3399 GCA_051000455.1 Lapillicoccus sp.
AACCCCTTCGCGAGCTCGACCAGCCCCTGGTCGGTGACTCCGGCGGAGCCGTACTGGAACAGCGCGAGGTGGTCGGCCGGACCGCAGTAGCCCAGGGCGTTCGGCGGGTAGGCGTAGCGGGCGAACAGCTGCGGACCGCTGATCATGAGGAGCTCGCTTCCCGTCCCAGCAGCTCGAGACCGCTGCGGGCGTCGGCGGCCTTCTCGCCGTCGATCCGCTCCATCACGAACCCCATGTGGATCAGCACCCAGTCCCCGGCCGCGAGGGTCCCCTCGTCCAGCAGGCCGATGTTGACCTTGCGCGCCGCGCCCTCGACGTTGACGAGGGCAAGCTGGTTGCCGAAGCCCTCAACCAGCTCGACGACCTGACCGGGGATCCCCAAGCACATGACTCAGCCCACCTTCTCGGTATTCTCGGCCGCAGCCAGGAGCTGGGGTGCCCTGACGAGCAGCTCACGGACCGCGGCCACGGCCGGCGCGACGGCGGCGGCCGCCGTTGTCGACAACCCTATCCGCTCGTCGACATCCGAGAGCCGGGCACCGACGAGGAACGCCAAGGGGAGCTGTCCGCCGAGCGCCTCCAGGCTCGTCAGGACGGCGACGGGATCCATCGCGTGCGCGTCGAGACGTGCCTCCGGCAGCCCCCCGGTGCTCAGCTCGAGGACCTCGAGCCGACCGGGCGAGCCACGCTCCGGCACGGCGTCGACCAGCACCACCATGTCCCAGGCCTCGAGCAGTTCGTATGCCAGGTGCATCCCACGGATCCCGTAGTCGACCAGCCGCACCCCGTCGGGGAGCGCGCCCTGCTCGCCCAGGGCGCGCACCACCGCGGGGCCGAACCCGTCATCAACGAGAAAGGTGTTGCCGATCCCGGCTACGAGCACACGTCGGGGCGCCGTCAGGACTTGTCCTCGGCGCGGCCGGTGCCCGGGGTGTGTGACGGCCCGACCATGTCGTCGTCGAGGTCCGTCTCGGGCATCTCGCTGGCCGGCTGCTCGTCGGAGGGCGTCGCCACGGCGCCGCCCTCGGTCTCGCTGGGCTCGGGAGCCTTCATCTCGTCGTCGACGACGGGTCCGGTCGCGCCGCCGACCTTGGCGTCGTCCTTGGTCGACTCCTCGGGGCCGTCGACGTCGGCTGACTCCCGGCGCCCTTCGTACGGCGGGACCGTCGTGTTCTCGGTGTCGATCCCCTCCGGGCCGTCCGGGCTGTTCGGGCTGTCTGGGTAGAAGCTCATGTCTGTCCTCCTCGGTTCGTTGGGTCAGCCGCCGCCGGACTGCAGGTTCGGGGCGTCCGGGTGCTCTGCCTCTTGGGGGTCGATCTTCGTGTCGGCCTCGGCGTCCGCCGTGCCCGCTGGACGGTCGACCGGTCCGCCGGACGGCTCGTCCGACCCGGTGTCGCGTGATCCCTCTGGCCCACGTTCCCCCTGAGGCTCTTCCTCGAGGTGCTCGCCTGCCTGCTCGCTCATGACATCCTCCTTCTCGCGCTCACATCGAACGGATCTTCAGGTACCTGCGCACGTCGGGGATGGACTTCACCCCGACGACGGCCACGGCAGCGGCAGCGGCAGCTGCCAGGGTCGCGGTGATCACTCCTATGGTTTTCACGATCGGCTCTCCTCTCGGTGTTCTGGTTGGACTCCGGCGGGCAGCGGCTCGAGCTCGTCGGGAGCAAAGTAGAGGTAGCGGCCGTACCATTCGTGCATGTCGGCCGCGGGGTCGTCGACGAGGACGAGCGCCACGTGCACCTCCCCGTCGACATCGGAGAGCACCGCGGTGACCCGGCCGACCTGGCCGTCGAAGAAGAGGTCCTGCGCGTCGGCGCGACGCGACGGGTGCACCCGGACCAGGCTGCCCTTCGCGACGCTCGTGCCGTTGATGACGACCGCGTCCTGCTCCGGCTGCACGCTGGCGTCCGCCTCCGGGTCCCACCAGGGGACGTCGCCGGTGTCGAACGAGGGCAGCTCCGCGTCGCGCAGGTCGGCGTGCCCGCCTGCCGGTGGGGTCATGACCGCCAGGTGCGGGTCCCGGAGTATGCCGTGCAGCTGCTGCAGGTCCGCGGCCGACATGTCGTCGCACCGGTCGATGATCAGTCCGGCGCGCGGGTCGGTGGCCCTGGCCTGCGCCTTCTCCTCGTCGGTCATGGTCATCACCCGCAGGCTGAGGATCTCGTCGATCTCCGTCGAGTCGAACAACGCCCCCGGGCTCTGCTCAGCCACCTCGGGGTAGTCGTAGAGGATGATCGGGGCGCCGAGCACGACGTCGGTCGATCCCGTCGGGCCGGCGAGCACCGGCCAGCACCGCCGCTGGTGACAGTGGGACGCCGCTGCCGCGGCCTCGTCCGGTGGTTCGAGCAGGGAGACGAAGTCCGCACCGCGGGCCTCGATGAGCAGGTGGGCGCCGATGAGGGACGTGCGGATCGCGGCGTCCTTGTCGCCGGCGACGTCGGGGTGCTCGTTGTCCACGGACACCGACAGGCGCACGAAGCCGTCCTCGGCGGTGGTGTGCCACCGGACGCGGGCCCTCAGCGGCCAGCGGCGCCGGACGAGCCGTCCCGTCGCAGCGCCCCGGGAGCGGGTCAGCACCTCCAGGTCCTCGCCACCGGGGACCTCGAGCACCGTCTCGAACGGCTCGAGCAGCGGTTGCTCAGGCAGCGTGATCTCGCGTTCGACCGCCTCGTCCCAACTGAGGACCGAGCCCCCGTCCACCGCCAGCTCGTCAACGGGGAGGAACTGTCCCGCCTCGTCGATCTGCTGCGCCTCGCGGACCTGCAGGTGCAGGAAGCGCAGGTGCACGGTCAGCGTCGCCGGCGACCCGCCGGTGGCCAGCAGGCACTCCATCGACATGCCGGGGTCCTCCCCGAAGCTGGCCGTCGACGCCCCGGGCGGACCGAGGACCCCGAACTGCCAGCGGGACTGGTTCTTGCTCGAGCTGGCCCGGTACGGGTAGAGGAGGTAGCCCTCGTAGAGCACCGCGTCCGCGACCGCGCGGACGTGTTCGAGGCTCATGTCGACGCCCCCTCGGCCGCGAGGAGTGCGCGCACTGTCTCCTCCCACGTCATCAGCCCGTGCCGGGCCCGGTAGTCGGCAAGCAGGTCCAGAACGTCCTGGTCCAGCCGGATCCACCCCGAGCCGGGGAAGTAGGACGTCATCATCTCCCGCCACACCGACACCGGCAGCTCATACCGGGCCTCGCAGTCCCAGGGGATCTGCTGCACCCCGAACCCGTTGCTGCCCCTGGTGAACACGGCCCCCGAGAACAGCAGGTTGAGCGGCATGTCCCCCGCGTCGAGGGCGTGCAGGTAGCGTGACCCGGTGACGTCGAAGTCGTAGGTGCACGGCAGGACCAGGTCCACCTCGGTTGCGTTGGTGAACCCCTGCACGGTGGTGTTGCACTGCATCCAC
>JBPCOG010000033.1:0-8204 GCA_051000455.1 Lapillicoccus sp.
TGAGCTCTCGGGCAAGCTGACGGTACGCGCCGGCGCCGCCATGGGTGGACGCGTAGGTGGTGATGGGCTCGGCGGCCAGGGAGGCGTCCGGGAACTTCACGGTTCGGCTGATGACGGTGTGGAACACCTGCTCCCCGAAGTGGTCGACCACCGACCGGACGACCTCGCGGTTGTGCAGCGTCCGGCCGTCGAACATCGTCGCGAGGATGCCGTCGACCTGCAGGCGTGGGTTGAGCCGGTCGGTGATCTTGTCGATGGTCTCGACCAGCAGGGCCACCCCGCGCATGGCGAAGAACTCGCACTCGAGCGGGATGATCACGCCGTGCGCGGCGGTCAGCGCGTTGACGGTGAGCAGCCCGAGCGAGGGCTGGCAGTCGATGAGCACGACGTCGTAGTCGTCCAGGGCGGGACGCAGCACCCTGGCGAGGATCTGCTCGCGGGCGACCTCGCCGACGAGCTGGACCTCGGCCGCCGAGAGGTCGATGTTGGCCGGCACGAGGTCGAGGTTCTCCGTGCGCGTGGGGTGGATGAACTCGCGGATGGTGTGGCCGCGCTCGGTGAGCAGGTTGTAGATCGTCCTGTCGAGCTCGTTCGGGTTCACCCCGAGACCGACCGACAGGGCCCCCTGGGGGTCGAAGTCGACGAGGAGCACCTTGCGACCGCACTCCGCGAGCGCCGCCCCGAGGTTGATGGTGCTCGTCGTCTTGCCGACGCCGCCCTTCTGGTTGCACATCGCGATGATCCGCGCCGGTCCGTGGCTGCTGAGCGGCTGCGGGTCGGGGAAGTCCGGCAGGGGCCGACCCGTGGGGCCGAGCGCCCCAACGCCGGCGTGCTCCGTGCCCGGCAGCTGGGCATCGGCGCGCTCCCTCGGGCCGCTGGGCTCGGGCAGCGCCGCCGGCTCCGGGTGGGCCGTCTGCTCGGGGTGGGCCGTCTGCTCGGGCCGCGCGGTGTGCTCGGGCCGCGCGGTGTGCTCGAACTGGGCCGCGGGCTCGGGCTGCGCTGCGGAGGGACCGAGCGGCGGTGGCGTGGGGACGGGGTGCGAGCCGGTGCCGAAGGCCATGTCGGGCCCGGCCTCGCTGGGCCGGTTCACCTCTGCGCTCACAGGTGCGTCACTCCCGGTACGTCGAACTCGTCGGTCAGCCTCTCGCTGATCCCTGCGACCCTATCAGCGGGCCGCCGCGCGGGGCGGTCACCGCGCTCGGGGATGGGCCCCGGCATACACCTCACGCAGTCGTTGCACGCTGACCATCGTGTAGATCTGCGTCGTCGTCACCGAGGCATGGCCGAGCAGCTCCTGCACCACCCGGACGTCCGCTCCCCCCTCGAGCAGGTGGGTGGCGAAGGAGTGGCGCAGCGTGTGCGGCGAGATGTGCCCCCGCAGCTGCGCGCGCTGGGCTGCGGAGTGCATGACCGCCCATGCGCTCTGCCGCGAGAGCCGGTTGCCGCGCCGGCCGAGGAAGAGCGCGGCGGTCCCCGTGCCCCCGGCCGCGAGCGCCGGTCGCCCACGGACCAGGTATGCCGTGACCGCCTCTCGCGCGAACCGCCCGGCCGGCACGACCCGCGCCTTGTTGCCCTTGCCCAGCAGCTTGACGGACCCCTGCCCCGCGACGTCGATGTCGAGGTCGTCGATGTCGAGCCCGACGGCCTCGGAGATGCGGGCGCCCACCCCGTAGAGGACCTCGAGCAAGGCCCGGTCGCGCAGCGAGGTGGGGGTGTCCCCGACGGATGCGGCCGCGAGCAGCCTCTCGACGTCCTCGACACTGATCGCCTTGGGCAGGCGTGAGGGCGGCCTGGGCGGACGCACCGCCACCGCGGGGTCGGTGCTCACCTCCCCCTCGAGGGCGAGGAAGCGGTGGAAGCCACGCACCGCGACGATCGTGCGCGCGGCCGATGCTGCGGACAGCGGCGCCCTGTCCTGCGCGCCCTCGCGGAGGGAGGCGAGGAAGTCGCTGACATGCGCCTCGCGCACCTGGTCGGGCTGGGTGACCCCGTGGCCGGCGAGGAAGTCGCGGTAGCGCGCGAGGTCCCGCCGGTAGGACTTCAGCGTGTTGACCGCCGCCCCGCGCTCGACCTCGAGGTGGTTCAGCCAGCCGGTGATGTCGCGCTCGAGCGGGGTGGGCGGCGGCTCCGGGACCGGCGCCGGGGCCGGGGCCGGCGCGGGACGCGACGGGGTCCCGGGCGTCAGCTCAGCGCCTCGGCGAGGGAGACCGACGTCATCCCGTGGGCGTCCGCCACCGGTCCGTAGGTGACGTGACCGCCGTGCGTGTTGAGACCGAGGGCCAGCGCCCGGTCCTGGCGCAGCGCCCCCCGCCACCCGCGGTTGGCGAGCTCCACGGCATACGGGAGGGTGACGTTCGTCAGCGCGTAGGTGCTCGTGTGCGGCACCGCACCCGGCATGTTGGCGACGCAGTAGAAGACGGACCCGTGCACCTGGTACGTCGGGTCGTCGTGGGTGGTCGCCCGGGAGTCCTCGAAGCAGCCGCCCTGGTCGATGGAGATGTCGACGAGCACCGATCCCGGCTTCATGCGGGAGACCTGCTCGCTCGACACCAGGGTCGGGGCCTTTGCGCCCGGGACGAGCACCGCCCCGATGACCATGTCGGCGTCCGAGATCGCCCGGTCGACCTCGTAGGTGTTCGAGGCGACCGTCTGGCAGTGGCCCTGGTAGATCGCGTCGGCGTGGCGCAGCCGGGCCACGTTGCGGTCGAGCAGCAGCACCTCCGCCTGCATGCCGAGGGCGATCGCCGCCGCGTTCATGCCGGACACCCCGGCGCCGATGACGACGACCTTCGCGGCGTAGACACCGGAGACCCCGCCCATGAGGACGCCGCGCCCGCCCTGGGCCCGCATCAGCGTGTGGGCACCCACCTGCGGCGCGAGCCGACCGGCAACCTCGGACATCGGTGCCAGCAGCGGCAGCGACCCGTCGGGCAGCTCCACGGTCTCGTAGGCGATGCTCGTCACCGCGCGGGAGCACAGCTGCTCGGTCAGCGTCCGGTCGGCGGCCAGGTGCAGGTAGGTGAACAGGGTCTGCCCCGGGCGCATCCGCGGATACTCGTCGGCGACGGGCTCCTTGACCTTGAGGATGAGGTCGCCCGTCTGCCAGACCTCGTCGGCGGCGTCGAGGATCGTGGCGCCCGCCGACGCGTAGCTCTCGTCGGTGATCGACGAGCCGACCCCGGCGTCCTTCTCCACGAAGACCTCGTGACCGTGCCGCACCAGCTCGTGCACACCGGAGGGGGTGATGGCCACGCGGTACTCGTGGTTCTTGACCTCGCGGGGGATACCGACCTTCACCGACATGCACATCCTCTGGCGCGCGGACCTCACGTCAGGGCCACGGCCCGCTGCGAGGACGGCCCCTCCCGGGCCCGGCCCGAGTCTAGGGGAGGCACGATGGTGGGAAGGCCCGACCCGCACCGACCCGAGGGGGACCCGTGAAGCTGTATGCCGACCTGCCCGTCCGTCGCACGCTCCAGCTCCTCGCGGACCTGCTCGCCCTCTCCTGGGTGGGCCTATGGTGCTACCTCGGCCGGGCGGTGTACGACGCGACGATGGCGCTGCGGACCCCGGCCGACGCGCTCGCGGACGCCGGCGGGTCGCTGCAGCGCAGCATGGGCGGGGCGAGCCAGCAGGTCGGACGGGTGCCGGGGGTCGGCGCGGCGCTGCAGAAGCCGTTCGACGAGGCCGCCGCGACGGGGACCGGCATCGCGGCGGTTGGGCGCGACCTCGGCCTGGCCGTCGACCACCTGGCCCTGCTGCTCGGGCTCAGCACGGCCCTCGTGCCCGTTGCCATCGTCGGCGGAATCTGGCTGTCGGTGCGCTGGCGCTTCGTGCGCAGGGCCACCTCGGCGCAGCGGTTCGTCGACGCGGACGCGGACCTCGACCTGTTCGCCCTGCGGGCGATGGCGTCCCAGCCGGTCCACCGGCTGGCCCGGATCACCGCCGACCCGGCTGGTGCCTGGCGACGGCGGGAGCCGGACCTCATCCGGGCGCTGGCGCTGCTCGAGCTGCGCGACAGCGGGCTGCGTCCCCCTCCGCGCGCCTGAGCGTCATGATGCGTCTGCCCGCGAGATCGTCGGGCGCAGGTCCCCGTCGGGCGGGCGCCAGCTGGCCGCGTCGGCGGGCACCTGGTGCCCGGAGCGGATGTCCTTGACCTCGTCCCCCGAGCCGGCTCCCCTGCCCGGGAACCAGACGTACGGCATACCTCGCCGTTCGGCGTAGCGGATCTGCCTACCGAACTTCGCAGCGGAGGGGGCCACCTCGCAGGGGATGCCCCTGGCCCGCAGGGCGCGGGCCACCCGACCCGAACCGTGCCGGTCCTGCTCGTCGTTGACGGCGACAAGGACGCAGGCGGGCGTGGACCGGCTCGCGGTGACCAGTCCCTTGCCGATGAGCAGGCCGAGCAGGCGGGTGACGCCGATCGAGATCCCCACGCCCGGATAGGTGCTCCCGGCGTCCGAGGCGAGGGTGTCGTACCGTCCGCCGGAGCAGAACGAGCCCCATGACTCGTGACCCACCAGCTGGGTCTCGTAGACGGTGCCCGTGTAGTAGTCGAGACCCCGCGCGATACGCAGGTCGGCCACCATGACCCCCGGGGCGTTCTCGAGCCCGGCACTGATGACGTCGGCGAGGGCGGTGAGCCCCTCGTCCAGGGCGGGGTGCTCGACGCCGAGCGCCCGGACCCGGTCGACGAAGGACAGGTCAGTGGTGCGGATCGCGGCGAGGGCGAGGCACTGCTCGGCCTGCGTCCTCGTGGCACCGGACGCGGTGAGCATGGCGGCGACCGTCTCGGGGCCGACCTTGTCGAGCTTGTCGACGGTCCGCAGCGTGCCGGGGACGTCCTCGATGCCGATCCCCCGGTAGAAGCCCTCCGGGATCTTGCGGTTGTTGACCTGGATGACGTAGTCCCCGATCGGGAGCCGGCTGAAGGCGTCGGCGATGACGAGGGGCATCTCGGCCTCGAAGTGCGCGGGGAGCGCGCCAAGGTCGACGACGTCGATGTCCGCCTGGGTGAACTCCCGGTAGCGGCCCTCCTGCGGGCGCTCGCCGCGCCAGACGCGCTGGATCTGGTAGCGGCGGAACGGGAAGTCCAGCCGACCCGCGTTCTCGAGGACGTAGCGGGCGAAGGGCACCGTGAGGTCGAAGTGCAGGCCCAGCCTGGGGCCGTGGTCCTCCCCCGGTGCCGCCGCGAGCCGGGAGACGCCGTAGATCTCCTTGTCGGTGTCCCCGCCCTGGTTGCTCAGCCGCTCGACCGGCTCGACGGCGCGGGTCTCGACCGAGGAGAACCCGTGCCGCTCGAAGGTCTCGCGGAAGGTGTCGAGGAAGTGCTGCTCGATGACCCGCTCCCGCGGCAGGAACTCGGGGAAGCCGCTGATGGGCGTGACCTTCTCCGCTCTGGCGCCGGCCCCGCTCACGCCGTCAATCCTCGCAGGTAGGGGTTGGTCCTCCGCTCGTGGCCGATCGTCGTCCCCGGTCCGTGCCCGGGAAGGACCAGCGTGTCGTCGGCCAGCGGCAGGACGACCTCACGCAGGGACCGGCGCATCGCCTCGTCGTCGCCGCCGGGCAGGTCGCAGCGCCCGATGGACCCCGCGAAGAGGACGTCCCCGCTGAGCACGCTGGAGCGGACGTCGACCCGGTCCGTCATGGCTGCCGGCACGTCGGGAACGGTGAACATCACCGACCCCTCGGTGTGGCCGGGGGCGTGGCGGACGGTCAGGGCCAGTCCGGCGAGCTCGAGGGTCGCCCCGTCGATCACCTCGACGACGTCGTCGGGCTCCTTCCACGTCGCGCGGGCGCTGAACTGCTGCTCCAGCATGTGGATGAGGGCGGGGTCGAGCAGGCTGAGCGGATCCCGCAGGCGATAGCGATCGTCGTCGTGGATGTATGCCGCGACGGCAGCCGACCCGCATACCGGCGTCACCGAGTAGACGTGGTCAAGGTGCCCGTGGGTGAGCAGGACCGCAGCCGGCCTGAGGTGGTGCTGGTCGAGCACCTCGCGCAGCCGTTCCTCGACGCCGATCCCCGGGTCGACGACGACGCACTCCTGGCCCGCCGAGGGGGCGAGGACGTAGCAGTTGGTGTCGAAGGCAGCCGCTGGGAACCCGATGGTGAGCACGACCGGGAGCCTAGTGCCGTGCTCGAGCCGGTGCTTCGGCCGGCGCTTCGGCCGGGCAGACCGTCACGCACTCGTGACCCCGGAGCATCCGGGATCAAAGGGTGCTTCCCTAGACTGTCCGAGCGCCGCGGGCCCACGTCCCCGGTGCCAGGTGCAAGGAGCCAGCGTTGCCGAAGTCCCAGGATCGCGCCCGGGAACGTCGCCGTCACGAGAAGCGCCAGCAGAGGCTGGCGCAGAGGGAGGCCCAGTTCGTGCGTGACAAGCAGGCGGTGCTCGCTGTCATCGGCGTCGTGGTGGTGGTGTTCGGGTTCATCTGGCTGGCCAACGTCCTGTCCAGCCGCAGTGACGCCACCCCCGACCCAGCCAGCACGGCACAGCCGCAGAGCGACCCGTCGGCAGGTCCCCAGCGGACCGCAGGTGCCGCGGCCCCGACCCCGACGGTGACCCCCTCCGTGCTGGCCGGGTGCACGCCGCCACCAGCCAACCAGGCCAGCCCCAAGCAGATGAGCACCCAGCCGGACGTCGAGGCGGCCAGGGGGAAGACCTTCACGGCGACGGTCACGACGAACTGCGGCCCGGTCACCGTCGAGCTCGACGGCGCGAAGGCCCCGGCCACGGTGTCCTCGTTCATCCTCCTGGCCAAGCAGGCCTACTGGGCACCGAGCGCCTGCTTCCGCCTGACCGGCGACGAGCAGGGCATCTGGGTGCTGCAGTGCGGCGACCCGACCGGCACGGGCAGCGGTGCGGGGCCGGGCTACCACTTCGGGGTCGAGAACGCCCCCGCCGACGGGAAGTACCCGGCGGGGACCCTGGCCATGGCCCGCGCCACCGACCCGAGCAGCAACTCCGACCAGTTCTTCATCGTCTACAAGGACACCCAGCTCCCGACCCAGGGCGGCGGGTACTCGGTGTTCGGCAGGGTCACCGGGGGCATGGACATCATCAACCGGGTCGCGGCCGCCGGTATCAACCCCCAGGACCAGACCTCCCCCCTCGCGCCCATCAGCATCCTCGCAGTGGATGTTCAACCGAAGGGGTGAGACCGTGACCGATCCACCCTCCGCCGAGGTCCCCGCCGAGGTCCCGGCCGAGGTCCCGGCCGAGGTCGCTGCCGAGGTTCCCCCCGCCGAGGTTCCCACCGCGGAGGTCCCGCAGACCCCGGCTTCGGCGCCTGTGCCGGTGCGGCCCGCGGTCCCCTCCCCCGCGCTGTTCGCCCAGCTGCACCGGGGGCGGGACCTCTCGGAGTTCGGCCGGGTCGACGAGTCCGGGCTGGTCTTCGTCAGGACCGCGGACGGTGAGCGCGAGGTCGGGTCGTTCCCGGGCGCCAGCCCGGCAGCGGCGCTGGGCTACTTCGCCCGAAGGTACGACGAGCTGCTCGCTGCCGCGGACCTGTTGCATCAGCGCGTCACCCAGACCGACATCTCGGTCCGGGACGCGCAGGAGAGCTACGCGAGGCTGGTGAAGCAGCTCGCCGAGGCCAACGTCGTCGGTGACCTTCCCGCGCTCGAGGCGCGGGCCGACCAGATCGGACAGGCCCTCGCCGCAAAGCGGGAGGCGGAGTCCGCGCAACGGGCGGCGGCCCGCGCGGAGGGCCGGTCGAGACGCGAGCAGATCGTCCTCGAGGCGGAACGCATCGCGGCCCAGCCGGAGCAGAAGATCCAGTGGAAGACCAGTGGCGCCCGGATGCACGAGCTGCTCGAGGAGTGGAAGGCCCAGCAGCGCTCAGGCCCGAGACTGGGCCGGGAGGGCGAGGCAGCTCTCTGGCAACGGCTCAGCGCCGCCCGCAACGGGTTCGACAAGGCTCGCCGGGCACACTTCGCCCAGCTCGACGCCACCCAGTCGGAGGCGAAGGGCGCCAAGGAGCGGCTGGTCGCGCAGGCCGAGGAACTGTCCACGAGCACGGACTGGGCCGCCACTGCCGGCGCGTTCAAGCGGCTCATGGACCAGTGGCGTCAGGCCGGCCGCGCCAGCCGGGCCGACGACGACGCGCTGTGGCTGCGCTTCAAGGCGGCGCAGGACGCCTTCTTCCGGGCGAAGGACGAGGTGGTCGCCGCCGAGGAGGAGGGGTGGCAGGCGAACCTCAGGG
>JBPCOG010000026.1:0-1393 GCA_051000455.1 Lapillicoccus sp.
ACCCCACGCCGCTGCGAGACTGACCGGGTGAGCAACGCCCCAGCCGCCGCGCAGGCACTCGCCGTGCTGGGACTGCTGTCCCGGCATACCGAGCCGTTGCCGGCGGCGGCGATCGCGGGCCAGCTCGGCCTTCCCCGGTCCAGCGTCTACCACCTGCTCCGCGTGCTGCAGGACCGGGCCTTCGTCGTGCACCTGCCGGAGGAACGGCGCTACGGGCTCGGGGTGGCTGCCTTCGAGCTGGGCTCCGCGTACTCCCGCCAGGCGCCCCTGCAGCGGCTGGCGCGGCCCATCCTCACCCGGCTCGTCGACGAAAGCACGCACAACGCGCACCTCGCGATCCTGCACGGGCGCGACGTCCTCTACCTCATCGAGGAGCGGGCGCCCCGGCGGCCGTCGCTGGTGAGCGACGTGGGTGTCCGCCTGCCGGCACACCTGACCGCCAGCGGCCTGGCGATGCTGGCCGCCCTCCCCGCGGCCCAGGTCCGGGCGCTGTTCCCCTCGCAGGACGCGTTCGTGCAGCGGCACGGCGTCGGGCCGAGCTCGTTGGGCCGGCTGCGGGCGGTGCTGACCCGGGTGCGCACACTCGGGTATGCCGTGGAGGACGGCACCGTGACACCGGGCTTCTCCTCGGTGGCCTCGGTGGTTCTCGACCACGCCGGTCATCCTGCCGCGGCCTTCGCGCTGACCTTCGAGGGGGCTTGCGTCGGAGCGGCTGAGCGCGAGGGGCTGGCCCGGGCGACGGGCACGGCGGCGGCGGCCCTGTCCCAGCGGATCGGGCGCGGGCGCAGCTGAGGCCCTGCCGCTCAGGGCGGAAGTCCGCGGTCTGCGTCGCCGGGCCGGTCGAGGTCGACGACCACATCGGCCCGCTCGCGGCACGCCACCACTAGTACGGCGTTGTCCTCGTCGCTGCCCAAGGTCCGGTGCAGGGCTGCGGCGGGACTGCGCCCGAACCGCTCGTGCCTCCGGGTCAGCCGCAGCCGGCGGACCACGGCGGGGACGTCGACGTACCAGACCTCGTCGAGCAGCGGCCGCACCAGGGCCCACGGGCCGTCCTCCAGGAGCAGGTAGTTGCCCTCGGTGACGACCAACCTCGTCGTCGGCTCAACGGCGACCGCTGCGGAGACGGAGTCCTCGATCTCGCGGCGGAACTCAGGCGCCCACACGGTGCCGTCCGCCGGGGTCCGCAGGCGTTCCAGAAGTGCGATGTAGCCGGCGGCGTCGAAGGTGTCGGGGGCACCTTTCCGACCCCCCCTGCCCAGGCGCTCAAGGGACGAGTGGGCCAGGTGGAAGGCGTCCATGCCGACCAGCACCGACCCGGCGACCTCGCCGACGACGAGCGCGGCGAGGGTGGACTTCCCGGCGCCCGGCGGACCGGTGATACCGAGGATGGAGC
>JBPCOG010000422.1:0-3458 GCA_051000455.1 Lapillicoccus sp.
TGACCGCGAACCGGGCGCCGGCGCCGCCGGTGGTCTCGGCTACGGGCTGCTGCTGCTCGGGGGACGCCGGGTCAGCGCGGTCGCGGCCGTCCTGGAGGCCGCCGGCCTCGCCGGTCTGCTCGCCCAGGCAGACCTCGTTGCCACGGGGGAGCGTTGCTTCGACTGGCAGAGCCTGCGGGGCACCGTCGTGTCGGGCGTGGCCGAGGCGGGGCTCGCCGCGGCAGTGCCCGTCGTCGTCATCGTGGCCTCGGCCACGGTGGGGCGCCGGGAGGCGATGTCACTCGGCGTCTCAGGGGTGTATGCCGTGGCCACGGGGGACGCCGCGGCACGCGCCGGGGATGCGAACCTGGCCGAGGCGCTCGCGGACTGCGCGACACGGGTCGCGCGCACCTGGTCACCCGGGGGGCGAGAGGACGTATCCTGACGTCGTCGGGAACAGATCCCGGCGAGCGCGGGTTGACCTGTCCGGACGGACACCACGAGCCATATTCGAAGGACACACGGATGAGCGTTCACGACCAGACCCAGACCACCGACCCCGTCGCGGCCCCGGCACACGGCGTCGTCGTGACGGACCTTGCCGCGGCGAAGGTCAAGAGCCTGCTCGAGCAGGAGGGTCGTGACGACCTGCGCCTGCGCGTCGGTGTCCAGCCCGGTGGCTGCTCAGGGCTGATCTACCAGCTGTACTTCGACGAGCGCACCCTCGACGGCGACCTCACCCGCGACTTCGAGGGTGTCGAGGTCGTCATCGACCGGATGAGCGCCCCCTACCTCGACGGCGCCACCATCGACTTCTCCGACACCATCGAGAAGCAGGGCTTCACGATCGACAACCCCAACGCCGGCAGCTCCTGCGCCTGCGGGGACTCGTTCAGCTGACCTGACCTGTCCCGCCGGCCGTGCCGGGCGCCGGTCCCGTCCCGGCGCCGGTCCCGCCCCGGTGGTCGATCGGGTAGGTTCTCTGCCCGTGCACGTCGCCGTCACCGGATCAATCGCCACCGACCACCTGATGACCTTCAGGGGCCGGTTCGCCGAGTCCCTCATCGTCGAGCAGCTCGACAAGATCTCGGTGTCCTTCCTCGCCGAGGACCTCCAGATCCGCCGCGGCGGGGTGGGTGCCAACATCGCCTTCGGCATGGGCAACCTCGGCCAGCGACCTGTCCTGGTCGGGGCCGTCGGCGCGGACTTCGCGGACTACCGGTCATGGCTCGAGCGGCACGGCGTGGACTGCGAGTCGGTGCACGTGTCCACGACCGCCCACACCGCGCGGTTCATCTGCACGACCGACGACGACAGTGCCCAGATCGCCACCTTCTACGCGGGCGCGATGAGCGAGGCACGCCACATCGAGCTCCAGCCGGTGGGCGCCCGCGTCGGCGGTCTCGACCTCGTCCTCGTCGGTCCCAACGACCCGGTGGCCATGGCGCGCCACACCCAGGAGTGCCGTGACCGCGGCATCCCGTTCGCCGCCGACCCGTCCCAGCAGCTGGCATGGATGGACGGGGCGGGCATCCGCGAGCTCATCGACGGGGCGGCGTACCTCTTCAGCAACGAGTACGAGTCGCACCTGATCAGCCAGAAGACCGGCTGGGACGCGCGGGAGATCGGCGGTCACGTGGGTACGCAGGTGATGACCAGGGGCAAGGACGGCGCGGTCGTGCTCACCGCGGGGGACGAGCCGATCGAGGTCCCCGCCGCGAGGGAGACCCGGGTGGCCGACCCGACCGGGGTCGGCGACGCGTTCCGAGCCGGGTTCCTCACCGGTCTGTCCGTCGGCCTGGACCACCGGCGGTGCGCGCAGCTCGGCTCGATGCTCGCGACCTACGTCATCGAGACGGTCGGACCCCAGGAGTACGCCCTGGGCGGCGCCCGGTTCCTCGAGCGGCTGGGCGAGGCCTATGGTCAGGAGGCGGTGGCGGCCATCGGCCGGCACGTGCGTTGCTTCCGGCCCTGACCAGCAGCGCAGCCCGGGAACGCTGAGCCGTGCCGCAACAGCCGCGACCGTCGCGCTACACGTTCGACCTCAGCCGGCTCGAGACCGGCCGGGAGCTCGTCGGGGTCGGCGCGGACCTGCGCCCGGGCACCCTGCTGCAGGCATATGCGGGCGGGATCTTCCCGATGGGCGTCGGCACCGGCGGCGCCCCCCCGATCGGGTGGTGGTCCCCCGACCCCCGCGGCATCCTGCGGCTGGCCGACCTGCGGGTCAGCCGCTCCCTGCGCCGCTCGATGAGGCACTTCGAACTGCGCACGGACACGTCGTTCGCCGAGGTGGTGGCCGGCTGTGCCGACCCCGGTCGAGAGGGACGGTGGATCACGCCGGCGGTCGCCGCGGCATACCAGAGGTTGCACACGCTCGGCTGGGCGCACTCAGTGGAGGTGTACCGCGACACGGTGCTTGTCGGAGGCCTGTACGGCGTGGCCATCGGCGGGCTCTTCGCCGGTGAGTCGATGTTCCATGCGGCGACCGACGCGTCGAAGGCCGCCCTCGTGGGGCTGCGTGACCTGCTCTGCGCCGATGGCGACCCACGGCGGCTCGTCGACGTGCAGTGGCAGACGCCGCACCTGGCCAGCCTCGGTGTCACCGAGGTCCCTCGCGAGGAGTACCTCCGCCTGCTCGCCGCGGCGTTGCGGGCACCCCTGCCGGACCCATGGCGCTGAGAGCGCCGACCTCGACGCGGCCACCCGGCGCACACCTGCGCCACGCCCCGCGGGACCCGCCCCCGAGCGGACGCGGACCCGGCAGAGGGGTAGGGTTTGTGGCAGCCGAGATGGATGTCTTACCCGTGAAAGGTGCACCCGTTGCGCAGGCACGATGACGCTCCCGCACCCACGAGGCAGCGGTCCTGGGCGCTGCCGTGGATGCTGGTCGCCGGCTCGCTGCTGCTCGGTGGCTGCGCCGGCTCGGGCAGCGCGTCCAGCGGCTGGCTGCCCGAGGGCGCGAACGGGGGACGGGTCACCTCCGACACCGGTCGGATCACCTCGCTGTGGGTCGGCAGCTGGGTCGCCGCGCTCGGGGTCGGTGTCCTGGTCTGGGGGCTGATCATCTGGTGCATGGTCGCCTACCGGCGCAAGAAGGACGAGACGGGACTGCCGCCGCAGCTGCGCTACAACGTGCCGATCGAAATCCTCTACACGGTCGTCCCGGTCTTCATGGTCGCCGTCCTGTTCTACTACACCCAGCGCGACGACAGCGCGCTGGTCGACGTGTCCCAGAAGCCCGACGTGGTCGTCAACGTGGTGGGCAAGCAGTGGAGCTGGGACTTCAACTATGTCAACGAGAACGTCTTCGAGGCGGGGGTCCAGAGCGAGATCAACGCCGCGGGCCAGCCAACCACCGGCGCCCGCCAGACCGAGACGCAGCAGCCGGTGCTCTACCTGCCGGTCGGCAAGCGGGTGCAGTTCGTCCTCAACTCCCGGGACGTCGCCCACTCGTTCTGGGTGCCGGCCTTCCTGCGCAA
>JBPCOG010000301.1:0-3398 GCA_051000455.1 Lapillicoccus sp.
GGTCGGCAGCGGGGAGGGCAGGACCGCCGCGCGGCCACCGGCGCCGACGACGACGGCCGCGGTGTCCCGGGCGAACACCTCGGAGTTGTGCCGCGCGTCGTAGCCGACGACGACGAACGGGCCCCCCGGGCGGGCCGCCGTCCCGCCCTCTCCCGCGTCGTGCTGCAGGTATGCCGTGAGCCCCGCCGCGGCGCGGATGACCACCGAGCGGTTCATCCGGTTGGGTCCGGCGCCCAGCGCCCCCCGCAGCCCCGCAGTGCCGAACGCGAGGGGCCCGGCGAAGCAGTCGGCCAGCTCCGCGCCCGCGCCCGCGTCACCCTCTCCCACCCGCTCGAGCAGTGCGGCGAGCTGTACCCGGGTCGCCGGGTCCGGGTCGTCCTGGACCCAGGCCCGGGCCAGGGACCGCAGCGCGGCGTCGACGGTGCGGATCGCCATCCTGGGGACCGCTCAGATCCTCGTGACGACGGCCGCGAGCAGCCGACCGCACCGCCCGGCCGCCGCTGCCCCGGCCTCGAGGACCTCCTCGTGCGACAGTGGCTGGCCGGAGATCCCCGCAGCGAGGTTCGTGACGAGCGAGACGCCGAGCACCTCCAGCCCGCACTGCCGGGCGGCGATCGCCTCGAGCGCGGTCGACATGCCGACGAGGTCGCCGCCGATCGCCCTGGCCATCCGCACCTCGGCGGGGGTCTCGTAGTGCGGTCCCGGGAACTGGACGTAGACGCCCTCCCCGAGGCGGGGGTCGACCTCCCGGGCGACCGCCCGCAGCCGGGGGGAGTAGAGGTCGGTGAGGTCGACGAAGGCGGCGCCCTCGACGGGGGAGGCACCGGTGAGGTTGATGTGGTCGCTGATGAGGACCGGGGTGCCGGGACCCCACGCCGGGCTGAGGCCGCCGCACCCGTTCGTCAGGACGACCACGGCGCAACCGGCGGCCCTGGCGGTGCGCACGGGGTGCACGACCGCGCGCACCCCCCGGCCCTCGTAGAGGTGGGTGCGGCTGCCGAAGACCAGCGCCCGCCGGCCGGTGTCAGCGATGGCGACCGAGCGGATGCCGCCCCGGTGCCCGGCCACGGCCGCCCGGTGGAACCCGGGCAGATCCGCGTCGTCGATGCCGGCGAGGGTCCGCCCCACGGCCTCGCCCGTCTGGCCCCAGCCCGACCCGAGGACGAGGGCGACGTCGTGACGTCCGGCTCCGGTCCGTTCGGCGATCACCCGCGCCGCCTGCGCGGCGAGCTCGAAGGGGTCGGTGGCCGGGTCCGTGAGCTCGCCTGCGGGGCCGGGGTGCTCGCTCACCCGGGCAGCCTAGCCGCGGGCCGGCGAGTTCCGCGGAAGGGCTGCCCACGGCATACCCGGTGGTTGGATGTCCTCGTGATCGATCGCACCTCCGCCGTCGTCGTCCTCGGTGGTGGACCCGGGGGCTACGAGGCGGCCATCGTCGCGGCGCGTCTCGGAGCCACCGTCACGGTGATCGACCGCGACGGCCTCGGCGGTGCCTGCGTGCTGACCGACTGCGTCCCGAGCAAGACGCTGATCTCCACCGCGCAGTTCATGTCCGCCCTCGCGGCGGCGCGGGTGCTCGGGGTGGAGCTGCACGGCGAGACCGCCGCGGAGGGTCACGCCGCCCGCCCGGCGAGCGCCGACCTCGCGGCGGTGAACGAGCGGATCCTCGCCCTGGCCCGGGCCCAGAGCGGGGACATCCTGGCCCTCCTGCAGACCAACGGCGTGCGGGTATGCCGTGGGGTCGGCACCCTGCTCGGGCCGCGGCAGGTGCGGGTCGACTTCGAGGGGGGCGGCACGGAGGAGCTGGCAGCCGACGTAGTGCTGGTCGCCACCGGGGCGACCCCGCGCGAGACGGGCGCGGCCCGCGCGGACGGAGAACGGATCCTCACCTGGACGCAGCTCTATGCGATGCGCGAGCTGCCGGAGCGCATCGTCGTGGTCGGGTCCGGGGTGACCGGGGCCGAGCTCGCCCACGCCTACCTCGCCCTTGGCAGCGAGGTCGTCCTCGTCTCGTCGCGGGACCGGGTGCTGCCGGGTGAGGACGCCGACGCGGCGAACGTCGTCGAGGACGTGTTCCGGCGCAACGGGATGCAGGTGCTCAACAGGTCCCGGATGGCCAGCGTCGAACGCGGCGGGCCCGGGGTTCGGGTCCATCTGGAGGACGGCCGGGTGGTGGACGGGTCGCACGCCCTGCTGGCGCTCGGTTCGGTCCCGCAGACGCGCGGACTCGGGCTGGAGGAGGCCGGGGTGCAGCTGTCCGCCTCCGGCCACGTCGCCGTCGACGGGGTGTCCCGGACGTCCGTACCGGGTGTCTACGCCGCGGGTGACTGCACCGGTGTGCTCCCCCTGGCGTCGGTGGCGGCGATGCAGGGCCGGATCGCGATGTGGCACGCGCTGGGCGACGCCGTGGCGCCGCTCAACCTCGGCGTGGTGTCGGCGAACGTCTTCACCGACCCGGAGATCGCCACGGTTGGCACCTCCCAACGCGCCATCGACGACGGCCGCGTCCAGGCGCGCGCGGTCACGCTGCCCCTCGCGACGAACCCGCGGGCCAAGATGGACGGGTTCCAGGACGGATTCGTCAAGGTGTTCGCCCGGCAGGGCACGGGGACGGTCGTCGGCGGCGTGGTCGTCGCGCCACGCGCGTCCGAGCTGATCTTCCCGGTCGCGCTCGCCGTCCAGCACGCCCTGACGGTCGACCAGCTGGCCGGCACCTTCACCGTGTACCCCTCGATGTCCGGCTCCATCGCCGAGGCGGCCCGGCGCCTGCACTGACGGGGGGCCGGTCACCGGTCGCCCGGGGCGTCGGGGCCGGCGGCCTCGCGGCGTGCGGCGTCCTCCGCGTCCTCCCGCGCCCAGCGCTCCCGCCGGCTCCGGGAGAGCGAGCGGCGCAGGCGCTGGTAGAGCGGGACGGCGACGACGGCGACGACCAGCAGGATGACGAGGTGGCCCCACTGGAAGCCCGGTGCGCCGGTTGCCGCGTCGACGGAGAGGCTGGTGCGCATCCACGGAGTGTAGGCAGCAAGGGGGGGTGGTCGAGCGCGCTCTGCGCCGGGCGCCCGAGCAGGGCCCGGGTCCCGGGGGGCGGTGCCGGCACCGGATGACCGCGTCCGCGGCCCGCCCTCAGCCCTCGGCGTCCTTGATCTCGGCCAGCACCACGCCGCTGGAGACGGTCTCGCCCACCGTGGCGGTGAGACCGCTGACGACGCCCGCCTTGTGGGCGTTGATGGGCTGTTCCATCTTCATCGCCTCGAGGACGACGACGAGGTCCCCTGCCTGCACGGTCTGGCCGTCCTCGACGGCGATCTTGACGATGGTGCCCTGCATCGGCGCCGTGAGGGAGTCGCCGGAGACCGCCGGGCCCGACCTGCCCGGGCCGGAGCGCCTCGGTGCCTTCTTGC
>JBPCOG010000249.1:0-2401 GCA_051000455.1 Lapillicoccus sp.
ACCGTGATGGGCACGGGCAACGAAGCCGGCGAGGGCCAGGACGAAGCCGGCGCGGAGGCGTTCGACCGCCTTGTCGACGAGGGCGACGAGCGCCTGACCCGGGCCTGGCTGCCGCTGGTCGGGACCGGGCTCCTCGGCGGCATCGACGTCGGCACGGGCGTGCTGGCCTACTTCCTCGTCGACCACTACACGCACAACCCCCTGCTGGCCGGTATCGCGTTCTCGATCGGCTTCGTCGCCCTGCTGCTGGCGCGCAGCGAGCTGTTCACCGAGAACTTCCTGGTCCCGGTCGTCGCGGTCGCCGCGGGCCACCAGGGCATCTTGCTGCTGGTCCGGTTGTGGGCGGTCACCCTGGCCACCAACCTGCTCGGCGGCTGGGTGATCAACTGGCTGATCATCGTGGGCCGCCCGGACCTGAAGGACACCGCGGTCGAGATCGCCGACCACTACTTCGCGCTCGGCTTCACGCTTCGCTCCTTCGTCCTGGCGGTCCTCGCCGGCGCCGTGATGACCCTGATGACCCGCATGCAGCACGCCACCGACAACCTCGGCGTCCAGATCGTCCCCGCCATCCTCTTCGGGTCGCTCCTGGCCGGCGGACAGCTGTACCACGCGGTGCTCGACTCCCTCTTCATGTTCGCCGGCCTGCACTCCGGCACGACGTACGGCTACCTGGACTGGCTCGGTGCCCTGGGGTGGTCGACGATGGGCAACCTGGTCGGCGGCCTCGGCCTGGTGACGGCCATCCGGCTGCTGCGCTCCCACGAGCGGGTCAGGAAGGAACGGGCCCGGAGCTAGCGGCGCTCCCCCAGCCGCAGCCCCTGGGTGTCCGGGGCAGGCCGGTATGCCGTGCCGCACCTGAGTGCTGGGGCCGGGTCAGTGGTGGCTGAAGGTGACGATGGACGCCGTCCCCGGTGCGACCTCGACCGTGGCGGACTTGTGCCGGACGTCGACGGGGACCGCCGTGGGAGTCCCCGTGCTGGCACCGTTGGCCAGCACCTGGCGACCGCCCAGGGTGATGGCGGCGGCGGAGGTCGAGGCCAGTCCGGCGGGGTCGGAGCTGCGCAGCGTCACCTGCCGGGCCTGCTGGAACGCGGAGGGCAGGTTGAGGGTCACCGCATCGGTGGTGCTCGTCGCCGAGGCTGGGTCCTGCACGTTGATGAGCACCGCGGTCAGCGTCCCCCGCGGCCCCTCCACGGCGTAGGCGCGCAGCTGGGGGAGCGCGCTGAGGTCGAGGTCGAGGTCGAGGAACCGTCCGCCCTCCGGGACCTGCCGGAACGCCCACGACCCGTAGTACAGCGGGGTCGCCGAGAGCTCGTCCCTGTCGAGCGCGGCCTGGTCCGCCGCGCAGAAGGCGCCGTAGTAACGGTACGAAATGGGGTAGTTGGCGGAGTCCCGCGGCTGGAAGTCCCCGCAGACCGCCTTGGTGTTGGTGTGGAATGCCACCCGGCCGATCCCGGTCTGCGCCGCCTGCAGGAGGTAGTCCAGCGACCACAGGGCGGCGGCGTAGCTGTTGCTCACCCCCGGCTGGCCACTGCAGGAGGCGCTGTTGGACTCGTTGATGACCGACGGGACCGGGTGCGAGAGCCGGGCGCCGGTGGCGATGATGCCATCGAGCTTGGTCTGGGTCTTGGTCCAGGTGCTCGCTGACATCAACGTCGGGATGGACAGGTTCGACTGCTTCGGCGGCGTGCCGCAGTGGCTGCCGGGGTAGTAGTGCGACGCCAGCTCGGACATCAGCCTGCGCGGGTCGGTGGCCGTGTCGGCCACCATCGCGCTGACGAAGTCCTCGAGCCGGGTGTTCGTCGTTGCGGTGTTGGCCGACGGACCGGTCATCTTCAGGCGGGCTCCCGGCACGGCGGCGTTGATGGCAGCGGCGACCTCCTTGAGCTTGGCGTAGTACTGCGCCCCGGTCAGCGTCGTGACGTTGTCGAACTCGTTGCCGAGCTCGACGGACAGCAGGTCGTCGCCCAGGGTGTCATGGGCCGCCTTCACCTCCGCGACGACCTGCTCGAGCGTCACGGCCGGGGACGGGTCCCGGGCCGGGTTCTTGACCTGGGCCGGCTCGAGGAGTTTCTTCAGCGGGACGCCGAGGGTGACCTTCCATCCCGAGTCGTCCAGCAGCGCCTTCAGCGCATCCATGTCCCCCTGGTCGACGGTGCCGCCGATGGCCTCCGGCGGTGCCGGGACGGCGCTCCACTGTCCGAAGGCCGGCCACACCAGGTCCATGGAGTACCCACCCAGGCGCACCACGCCGTACCGGCCGAGGGTCTTCAGGCGCTCGGACATCAGCGCCTTGGTGAGGAAACCGTGGGCGAAGTCCGCCGACTCGACCGAGAAGCCCTGGTTGTCACCGCTGAGCCTGGGGTTGTGGGAGTCCTTGGTGGCGTTGAGGGTGAAC
>JBPCOG010000132.1:0-5914 GCA_051000455.1 Lapillicoccus sp.
ATGGGCGTGAACCGTTCCACAGTGACTACAGGCCGACCGTTCCGGCGGTCGCAGGCGCTCGCTTCGGGGATCAGGGACGGCGCGCTCAACGGACCGGACTTCCGTCGACTGTTCTACGACGTCTACAGCGCGTCGGCCGTCGTCGTCACTTCCGCAGTCCGGGCCGAGGCGGCGCTGCTGGTCAACCGCGAGGGCAGCCATGTCTCACACCACACGGCGGCCGAGCTGTGGGGTGCCTACGTCCCCCATGACCCGGACACCCACCTGACCGTACCGGGCTCCCTCACCCGGCGGCGAGGGATCCGCACGCACCGCAGGAACGGTGTGGCTACGGTGACCCAGCGCGCCGGCATACCGGTGTCCAGCCCGACCCAGGTCTTCCTGGAACTGGCCGCCGTGCTTCCCCTCGTCGAGCTGGTGGCGGTGGGCGACTCATTGGTCAGGGCCAGGCGCGTGGCCCCTGCCGCCCTTGTCGCCGCTGCGAGGGACTGGCGCGGTCACGGTGCCAGGCTGGCCCGGCGGGCTGCCGCGCTCGTCCGGGACGGGGTCGACTCGCCGATGGAGACCCGGCTACGCGTGCTCATCGTGCTCGCGGGGCTGCCCGAGCCAACCGTCAACCACACGATCCGCAACGACTCGGGGGATGTCGTCATGCGCTTCGACCTCAGCTACCCCGCGATAAGGCTCGCGATCGAGTACGACGGCCGCCAGCACGCCGAGTCGAACCAGCAGTGGGGTTCGGACATCGAGCGCCGCGAGGCACTGGACCGGGGCGGCTGGCGACTTCTCGTGGTCCGTGCGAAGGACATCTACGTCACCCCTGCGCAGACCTTGGGCCGTATCGTCGCCGTCCTCCATGAGCTCGGGTTCCCCGTCCGCCGCGAGCTCAGGCCTGACTGGTCTCGTCACTTCCCGGGGCACCCGACGTCTGGGCGAGCCGCCTGAGCGGCGCGGATGTGGTCGGAAGGTCGCACAGATCCGCCGGCCCCGGCCCCCCCGGCCGCGGGCGTGGCGCAGGCCCTAGCCGGTCCCCGTCCTGGCCGGGTCCTCGAAGGCGTTGACCAGCGAATGGGCGGCGCGCTCGAGGTAGTCGCGCAGCACCAGGTCATGGGCCGGGTCAAGGGCGAGTGAGTCAACGGCAGCCATCATGTGCGTGAGCCACCGGTCCCGCTGGGCCGGGGTGATGACGAACGGAGCGTGCCGCATCCGCAGACGTGGATGCCCGCGCTCCTGCGAGTACGTCGTCGGACCGCCCCAGTACTGCTCGAGGAACCCGCGCAGCCGCTCCTCCGCGGACCCGAGCTGCTCGTCCGGGTAGAGCGCCCGAAGATCGGGGTCGCCCGCCACCCCGCGGTAGAACTCGTGCACCAGCCTGGCGAACGTCGGGTGCCCACCGACCTCGTCGTAGAACGTCACCCCTTCATCCTCGCACCACGGCAGCCGCGGGTATGCCGGGTGCTCGCACCCCGGCTGCCCCCGGTATGCCGGGTGCCCGCCACCCGGCATACCCTCTCGGTGCACCTGCACTCGCCGGGCGGCCCGCGGTGCGAGAGGCTCGGGGAATGATGCCCGCGTTGGCCGCGCATCCGGCAGCACCGACCGCCCGAGCCGAAGGGACCACCGATGAAGATCCAGGGCGCCGTGCTCGAGCGGGTCGGGGGCGTTCGCCCCTACGCCCACTCCCGACCCATCCGGGTCTGTGAGCTCGACCTCGACCCACCGGACGCGGCCGAGCTACTGGTGCGGATCGAGGCCGCCGGGCTGTGCCACTCTGACCTGTCCGTCGTCGACGGGAACCGGGTGCGTCCCGTCCCCATGCTGCTCGGGCACGAGGCGGCCGGCATCGTCGAGCAGGTCGGCCCGGGTGTCGCGGATGTCGCGCGGGGTGATCGGGTCGTCATGACGTTCCTGCCGCGCTGCGGCGAGTGCCCGGCGTGTGCGACGGGCGGCCTGACCCCCTGCACGGTCGGGAGCGCGGCCAACAATGACGGGACCCTGCTCGGGGGCGGCTCTCGCCTCCATCGTGGACCGGAGGTGGTCAAGCACCATCTCGGGGTCTCGGGCTTCGCCACGTATGCGGTCGTCAACCGCACCTCCGTGGTCCCCGTGGCCGCCGATGTCCCGCCGGATGTCGCCGCCCTCCTCGGCTGCGCCGTCCTCACCGGCGGGGGTGCCGTCATCAACGCCGGCCGCCCCGCGCCGGGTCAGCGGCTCGTGGTCGTCGGCCTCGGCGGGGTCGGCATGGCCGCCGTGCTCACGGCACTGTCCCACGACGACGTCGAAGTCGTCGCTGTCGACGCCGTACCCGAGAAGCTGGCCCGGGCCCGCGAGCTCGGCGCCCATCAGGCACTGACGCCCGAGCAGGCCAGGGAGTCCGGGCTCACGGCGGCGGTCGTCATCGAGGCCGCCGGTGCGGTGCCGGCCTTCGAGCTCGCGGTCGAGCTCACCGGTCCCGGTGGGCGGACGGTCACCGTCGGGCTGCCGCCGCCGACAGCGATGGCGTCGATCTCCCCGCTGGCGCTCGTCGCGACGGGCCGCTCGATCATCGGCAGCTACCTCGGTTCGGCCGTCCCCTCGCGGGACATCCCGACCTTCGTCGGCCTCTGGCGGGCGGGACGCCTGCCGGTCGAGGAGCTCATCACCGGCCACCTCGCGCTGGAGGACGTCAACGCCGGCATGGACCAGCTCGCCGACGGGCTGGCAGTCCGGCAGATCATCCGCTTCGGTCCAGGCTGAGGCCCTGCCAGGCGGTATGCCGTGCCAGCACCTCCGGCAAGCCGTGCCCGTACCAGCGCGGTCACCGGGCGTCGCTGGACGGTGGCCGTCCTCTTGCCCCCGGCCGGGGTGAGCGCCGGGGCCGGCCATGCTATCCCGGCGCCTGCGGGCGCAAGCCCCCCCGACTGCCCCGCCAACCTGCGCCGGCGCGCGCAGGGCCGCCCGCGCCCGCGCCCTGTCCCCCCGCCTGCGCGGGCGCGTCCCCCGCCCGGCCTACCCCGCGTCGGAGCGAGGGGGATTCGCGCCGTCGGCCGGCGTCTCCGACGACGCCGGCGACCCGACCGAGGCGCCGCCGGCCGACCCAACCGAGGCCCCGCCGGCTGACCCGGCCGGTGCCCCGCCGGCGATCGCGATCCCGCTCCTGTCGAAGGCACCCTTGATTCGCTCGCGGATCTCCCGCTGGACCTCGGCACTCGCGTTGGGCGCGCACCTGGCACTCACCTGCAGGGTGACGAACCCGCCGGTGATCGACTCGACGCCGGCGACCGTCGGCTCCTCGAGCAGCTTCGCTGCCCACGGCTCGTGCTGGTCCATCTCCGCGAGCACCTCCCGTATGACCGCGATGACCCGCTCCAGGTTCTCGGCGTAGGCCACCGGCACGTCGACCGTGGCCGTCGACCAGCCCTGCGACCTGTTGCCGATGCGGACGATCTCCCCGTTGCGGACATACCAGATCACCCCGCTGCCGTCCCGGACCCGGGTCACCCGCAGGTTGACGTCCTCCACGGTCCCCGTCACGGCGCCGGTGTCGATGACGTCTCCGACGCCGTACTGGTCCTCGACGATCATGAAGATCCCCGAGAGGAAGTCCTTGACCAGACTCTGCGCGCCGAAGCCGAGCGCGACACCGCCCACCCCGGCCGAGGCGAGGAGCGGACCGAGGGGGAGGCCGACGATGGCCATGATCGTCAGCAGCGCGACGCCGAACACGGCGAAGGTGACGACGCTGCGCAGGACGGCGCCCATCGTCGCGGTCCGTTGGGCGTGTCGCGCGTGCGCGAGCCCCGCTGCCTGCGCGATGACGCGCCCCGCTCGGCCGGGCAGCTGCGCGAGCCGGGCCTCGTTGCGCTCGGTGGCGTTCCGGACCACCCGGGTGATGAGGCGGTGGGCCAGCCACCGCAGGACCAGCGCGACGAGGATCGTCGCGACGATCATCAGCGGCGCGCCGACCACCTTCTCCCAGACGTCACCGATGCCCAGCTCGGGCAGGTGCGGGCCGACGGACGCGAGGGAGGGCATGGGCATCATCCTTCCGTGGGTATGCAGGGAGCGGTGGGCCGGGCGGTATGCCGGGGGGAGCGAGCCGCTCCGGCGGCCGGTCCGCGAGGCACGGGCTTCGAACCGGCCCGCGTCGCCGGTCGGTGTCCCGGTCCTCGGCAGCGCTCAGCCGCCGGCCGCGTCGCATGCCTGGGCGCGCACCGCGACCTGGACCTTGGCGAGGTTCTCGCCCACCAGCCGGCGCAGCCCGGCCGGCGCGGAGGGGTTCGCGGCGAGCCAGCCCTGGGTGGCGGCGAGCAGCTCCGGACCGGCGAGGCCCAGCGGGTAGAAGTAGGTGACGACCCGTTCGCGGATCGCCGCCGAGCGGGACTGCCAGACGGGCAGCAGCATGTCGTGGTACCGGCCGATGTAGCCACCGAGCAGGGCCTGCGGGTCGTTGGCCCTGTTGAAGCCACGCCCGAGCGCCTCGATGACGGAGTTCGGCTGCTCGCCCTCCTCGATGGCCAGGCGCCATGCCTCGGCCTTGGCCTCCGGGGTAGGTCGCGCGGCCCGGGCGAGGAAGGCCTGCTCGCGCCCGGTGGCGGTGCGGTCCAGGGACAGTTCGGCCTCGATCTCGGCCTCGTCGGCGTCGGCCGCCGCGGACAGCGAGGTCAGCAGGGCCCAGCGCAGATCCTGGTCCATGGTGAGCCCGTCGTACGGCTCGCTGGCGTTGAAGGCGGCCCTGACCCGGGCCACGTCGCGTGGGGACTGCGCAACGGTGGCGAACGCGGCGACGAGCTGGAACTGGGCGTCGCTGCCCGGCTCGGCCGCCTCGGCCAGCGCCCGCAGGACTCCGGCAACCTTGGTGACCGTCTCGGTGCGGTGCTCGGGGGCCGTGAACCGGGTGATCGCCGCCATCAGCATCGAGGGGATCTGCTTGGTCGTCTGCAGGATCGTGCGCAGCACCGTCGAGTTGCGCTCGTCCGGGATGCATGCGAGAAGGAAGCCCACGAGCTCGCGTGCCGCGAGCCCACCGTCGCTGACCAGCTCCCACAACGCGCCGGTGACCAGCACCCGGGGGAGACTGTCGGTGAACGCGCCCGGGTGGGCCAGCACGGTCGCGCGGGACCGTTCGTCGAGCCGTATCCGCGCGTAGCCGAGTTCCTCGTCGTTCGGCAGGACGAGGTCGGGTCGGCGCCGGCCCACCAGCTCGGGCAGCTCGGTGCGGGCGCCGTCGACGTCGATCTCGTGGAGAGCTGTGCGCACCAGGCGGCCACCCTCCAGCTCGTAGAGCCCGATGGCGACGCGGTGCGGCCGCAGCGTGGGATAGGTCCCGGTCGCACTCTGGAGCACCGCCGCCGACGCAATCGTGTCGTCGGCATCGGTGGTCAGCTCGACCTCGAGCGTGTTGACCCCCGCGGTCTCCAGCCACTTCCCGGACCAGCCGGCGAGGTCCCGCCCCGAGCCGGCCTCGAGCTCGTCGAGCAGGTCTGCCAGTGTCGTGTTGCCCCACGCGTGCTTCGCGAAGTACGCCCGCAGGCCCTCGACGAACGCCTCGCGCCCGACGTAGGCGACCAGCTGCTTGAGTATCGAGCCACCCTTGGCGTAGGTGATGCCATCGAAGTTGACCTCGACGTCCTCGAGGTCGTTGATCGACGCGACCACGGGATGGGTGGATGGCAGCTGGTCCTGCTGGTAGGCCCACGTCTTCTCGTGGCTCGCGAACGTGGTCCAGGCATGGTCCCACTCGGTCGCCTCCGACTGGCAGACCGATGCGGCCCACTCCGCGAAGGACTCGTTGAGCCACAGGTCGTTCCACCACCTCATCGTGACGAGGTCCCCGAACCACATGTGGGCGAGCTCGTGGAGGATCGTCAGCGCGCGGCGCTCGACGAGGGCGTCGTTCACCTTGCTCCGGAACACGTAGACCTCGGCGATCGTC
>JBPCOG010000263.1:0-2123 GCA_051000455.1 Lapillicoccus sp.
CTGGGCGAGCAGACCGGCGAGGCCGGCGGCCTCCAGGACGGCCGCGACCGCGCTGACCCGGCGTCCCCCGAGCAGCAGCAGCCCGTAGCCGAGACCACCGGCGGCGCCGGCGCCCGGTTCGCGGTCAAGTCGGAGCGGGCGCCCGGTGAGCAGGTCGCCCCCGGTGGCGTGCCCGGGGAGACCGGCCCGGCGGGCCGTGTCGACGAAGTGTCCCAGCGCGCTCTCCAGGGCCTGGGCGGACTCCGGGCGGGCACCCGCCCCCGGCGAGGAGGTAGCGCTCGCACCGTGCATGCCGAGCAACGGGGTCTGGCTGTCGGAGGCGATGAGCAGCTCCACGCCGCTCAGCCGCTCGCGGACACGGGCCAACCCGGTCAGGTCCTGCGCCGCCACCCCGGCCAGGGCCAGTCCGCCGCGGGCCAGCGACTCCGGCGGCCCGGCGCCCAGCGCTGCCAACATGCCGGCCCCGGCGTCGTTGGCCGCGCTGGCACCGCCCGCCCTGGCGCCGAGGCCGACGACCACCCGCTTCGCCCCCTGCTCCAGCGCGGCGGCGAGCAGCTGGCCGACGCCGTAGGTCGATGCCCGGCCCGGGTCGCGCTCCTCGGCGGCGAGCAGGTGCAGGCCGCAGGCCTGCGACGACTCGAGGTATGCGGTGCGGCGGGTTCCGGCCCCGACCACGAGGATCGACGCGGTGACCGGCCGTCCCAGCGGGTCCTCGATCCCCACCTCCCGCCGCTGCCCACCCAGACCGGCCGCGAGGGCGTCGAGGAAGCCGGGGCCGCCGTCCGAGAGCGGGACGCGTACCACCTCGTCCTGCGGGGCGGCGCGTGCCCAGCCCGCCGCGATCGCACCGGCGGCCTGGGCCGAGGTCAGCGTGCCGGTGAAGGAGTCCGGGGCGACGAGCACGCGCATGGCGTCATCGTGGCACGGGCGACGCGGCCGCTCCCGTCCGTGTCAGGGGGCCTTGAAGCCGGAGACGGTCCGCCCCAGCCAGGTGAGCGCCTCGGGGAGCACGTCGTCCCAGACCGCTGTCCGGTGTCCGGCACCGTCGACGACGACCGACTGGATCGACAGTGGCTGGCGGCCGTCCTTGAGCAGCCTGGCGGTGCTTGCCCAGGACAGGCCGTCGGCCTTGCTCGTGTGCACCCAAAGCGCCACGGGGGGAGGGTTGCGCTGGGCGAGGTCGAGCAGGTCGTAGCGCTTGGCCGGGGGGTCCGCCGGCCCGAACGGCCGGTAGGCCTTCCCGAACTCGGGAGCGAAGTAGCCGCCGAGGACGATCCCCGCGCCGTAGATGTCGGGGTGCAGCATGGCGGCCATCGCGGAGCACCACCCCCCGGACGAGAACCCGGCGGTGGCCCAGGACGCGCGGTCCGTGCGGACCCGCAGGGTGCTGGCGAGCAGGTCCGGGACGTCGCGGCTCACCCATGTCTCGACCTGCGGCCCGGCTACGCCGCCGTCGACGCACTCGGTGTCGGTCCCGGGGGGGAACTCGAGCTGGGGTGCCACGACGATGGTGTCGGCGATCTTGCGCTGGGCGGTCAGCGCGTCGATGGCCGGTCCGATGTGCATCGCCTGGGTCCACACCTCGGGGTTGCCGGGCCAGCCGTGGAAGGTCTCGATGACCGGGTACGCGCGTGCGGAGTTGGCCGGGTCCTCGTAGCCGGCCGGGAGGATGACGAGGATGCGGCCCTTGAGGCCGCTCGTCGCCCCGGTGAACGAGTAGTTCTGCAGCCGCTGCCCGGGCGAGGGAAGGGGCGCGAGCTGGGCCGGTCTGGCCACCTCCAGACCCGCACCACTCGGCTTCGCCTCGAGGGCCTTCTGGGGACTCGTGCCACCGCTGGCCTGCTCCCCCGCGGCCTTGTTGGTGCCGAGGAGGTCTCCCCAGTCGGTGTAGAAGGTGAACTGGTCGTTGAGGACGACCGCCACCAGCACGACGACGAGCAGGCTGACGCCGAGCTGGGTGAGCACCCGGGCGAGGAAGCCGCGGACCGTGCGGGAGGTCCGGGGCAGCCAGAGCGCGGCGCCGATGACGCCGAGGACGGCGGCCGTCGCAACGAGAGCGAGGAACGGGCCCCCGCTGAGCGTCACCCGGCTCCCCGGCCCGTCTGCCTCACCGTCACAGCCTA
>JBPCOG010000254.1:0-30644 GCA_051000455.1 Lapillicoccus sp.
AGTGGTGGCTGATCGCGCGCCCGTCCCGGATCGCGCTGTGCAGGCGGCCCCCGACCCGCGCCTGGCTGGGCGGCGCCGGCAGCGGGGCACCGAGGGCGCCGAGGCCCTTCAGCGTCCGGGCGAGCGCAGCAAACGCCGCCGGAGAGGGGCGCAGTCCGTCGAGGCCCCGTGCCCGGGCGACCCGCCACAGATGGGTGAGTGCCTCGTCGAGGTCGCCCTCGACGTCGAGCTCCCCGGTGACGTAGGCCTGGGCGGCGCCGAGCTCGCCCGGGTGCCACATCAGCCGTCGGAGCGCGTCCGGACTGCGCACGAGCACCGCCGGGGCGCCCTCGGGACCGGCGACGGAGCCGTCCCAGGCCGTCAGGCGGACCGGCAGCTCGCCGCGCACGAGCGGGCGCAGCGCCGCCTCGAGCTCCTGGGCGACGCCCGACCGGGTGGGGCTCGCGGCCCGGACACCCGGCTCGAGGCTCGTCACGGTCAGGCCGTCGCGACGCGGGACAGGACGACCTGCTGGACGTCGAGGTAGCCGGAGGAGAACCCGGCGCGGGAGTACTCGAGGTAGAAGTGCCACATCCGGGTGAAGACCTCGTCGAAGCCGAGCCGGGAGATGTCCTCGCGGCGGGAGCTGAACCGCTCGTCCCACAGGCGCAGCGTCTGGGCGTAGTGCTGGCCCATGGAGAGCCGGTCGGTCACCCGCAGCGAGGTGTGGCGGCGGGTGATGTCGAGGATCGCCTCGGTCGAGGGCAGGAAGCCGCCGGGGAAGATGTACTTGTGCACCCAGGTGTAGGTGCCCTTCGTCGCCAGCATCCGGTCGTGCGGCATCGTGATCGCCTGGATGGCGACCGTCCCCCCGGGCGCGAGCAGGCGGTCGATCGTCTCGAAGTAGGTCCGCCAGTACTCGTGCCCGACCGCCTCGATCATCTCCACCGAGACGATGGCGTCGTACTGCCCGTTGACCTTGCGGTAGTCGAGCAGGTCGACCTGCACCTGCTCGGCGTAGCCGGCGTCGGCGATCCGTTCCCGCGCGAGCGCCTGCTGCTCGACGGACAGCGTCACCGTGCGGACGGTTGCCCCGCGGGCGGCGGCCCGGATCGCGAGCTCGCCCCAGCCGGTGCCGATCTCGAGCACCCGGGTGCCGGCAGCGACGCCGGCGTCGTCGAGCAGCCGCTCGATCTTGCGTCGCTGCGCGTCGGCGAGGTCGGCCCAGATCGGCTCTGCCACAGGCCCTTCCGCAATCGTGCATCGCTCTCCGGCGAGTCCCTCGCCCGGTATGCTCGGGGTGTCGAACAGGCCGGACGAGTAGCTGAGCGTCTCGTCGAGGAACTGCTCGAACATCTCGTTGGACAGGTCGTAGTGGCGCGAGATGTTCGACCGGGTGTTGACGGTCGTGTTCTTCTCGCTACGGGGGTGGCGGGCGACATAGAGCGTGCGCAGCTTCTGCAGCGGCTCGGGCACCAAGGTCGCCATCCGCGCCGCGAAGACGCTCAGCAGGCCGGCGAGGTCCGGTGCACTCCAGTCGCCGGCCATGTAGGACTCGCCGAAGCCGATGAGGCCGCCGGAGCCCACCCGCGCGGCGAAAGCCTCCGGACGGTGCATCACCATCACGGGTGCCTGCGGGTCGTGCGCGGCCGCCCCGAGGACGGTGCCGTCGGGCAGCTCCACGCGCACCTGCAGCCGGGCCGCGACCTGGCGGAACAGCTTGTCGGCCACCTTGCTGTGGATACGCCGGTTCAGGCCCCTCGGGTAGCGGGCCAGGTCCGGCCACCCGCTGAGGTCGATGGATGGGGAATGCTGGGAGGAGACCGAGATGGTGCTCACTGGACTGCCTCCTGGGCGTGGTGCTTCGGTCGGGTCTGGACGGGGAGGCCGCGGGCCCACAGCCGGACGCCCTGCCAGCGGATCCTCGTCATGACGACGAACGGCTCCAGGGGCCTGGTCAGTGCGGTGCGCAGCAGGTATGCCGTGCTCGCTGGCCTGGCCCGCCCGTGCAGGACCGCGACGAACGGTGGCCGTCCCTCACGCCTGAGGGTCACGCTCACCCGGACCTGCTCCGCCGGTTCCGGCAGGACGAGGTCGTAGTGGCCGTCGACCTCGTTGAAGGGCGAGACGTAGAGCTGCTTGGGTACCTGCGCCCGACCCGCCGCGTCGGTGCGCACCAGGTAGGCGTGCCGTTCGCCGTAGGTGTTGTGCACCTCGAGCACGACGCACTCGAGGCGCTGGTCCGTCGTGTAGCACCAGTAGACGGTGATGGGGTTGAAGACGTAGCCCAGAACCCTGGGGTTGGTGAGCATGAGGATCCGCCCACCGCGCAGGTCGACGTCCTCGGTCGCGAGGAACGCGTCGAGGTTCTCGCGCAGCGTCCGGTCCGGCGCGCCGAGGTGGTCGCGGGCCTCGAAGCGGGTGAGGCCGCCGAGCACCGGCCCGAGCTGCGGGAGGGCGTCGAGGTCGACCAGCCAGGAGTAGCTGCGGTAGTGGAAGTCGTTGCGCATCGGGTCGACGCGGACGTGCCTGATGTCGGTCGCGTAGATCCGGGGGGCGGTCGGCATCATCAGCTCGTTACCAGGTCGGGCTCGCCGGACGGGACCACGCGGTCAACTGTGACAGCGTTCCGCGCGCTCGGCGCGTCGTGCCAGCCCACCCCGAGGTGCTCGGCTGCCCGGAGCCCGGACAGCGCGCCGTCCTCATGGAAGCCCCAGCCGTGGTAGGCGCCGGCGAACGCGAGCCGCGCGGTGTTGATCTCGGGCAGCCGGCGCTGCGCGGCCAGCGACTCGGGCGTGTAGAGGGGGTGCTCGTAGCGCATCGTGTCGATGACGGCGTCGGGGTCGACGAGGTCCTCCCCGCCCAGGGTGACGATGAAGCGCCGGTCGGTGACCCCGGTGATCCGCTGGAGCCGGGTCATGTCGTAGCTGACGAGCACGCGTCCCGGGTCCTCCCCGCTCGGCCGACGCAGGTAGTTCCAGGAGGCACGGGCCCGTTCGTTGCGGGGCAGCACGGACTCGTCGGTGTGCAGCTGCGCGACGTTGGTGGAGTACGGCATCGCGGCGAGCACGTCGCGCTGGGCGTCGCTCGGGGCGGTGAGCATGGCCAGCGACTGGTGCGGGTGGGTGGCGATGACCACGGCGGCGAAGGTCTCGCAGCCCCCGCGGGCGTCGGTGACCTCGACGCCACCCTCGACCTCCCGCACGCCGCTGACCGGTGTGCTGAGCCGCACCTCGTGGAGCAGGGCGGCAACCCGCTCGACATACCGCGCTGACCCGCCGACGACGGTGCGCCAGGTGGGCGAGCCGAGGACGGTGAGCATCCCGTGGTGGTCGAGGAAGGTGAACAGGTAGCGGGCCGGGTACTCGAGGGCCACAGCCGGGTCGCAGGACCACACCGCCCCGACGAGCGGGCGCATGAAGTAGGTGGTGAAGAAGGGCGAGAACCGGCCACGGCGCAGGAAGGTCTGCATGGTCTCGTCGCCGCTCGTGCTGCCGTCCGCGGCGGCCAGGACCCTGCGGGCCATGCGGTGGAAGCGCAGCACCTCGCCGAGCATCCGCAGGTATGCCGGCCTGCCCAGGTTGCGCGGCTGCGCGAAGATCCCCGCCAGACCCCTGGCACCGGCATACTCGAGGCCGATCTCGTCGCAACGCACCGACATGCTCATGTCCGAGTCCTGCGTCTCGACGCCGAGCTCCTCGAAGAGCCGGGTCAGCGTCGGGTACGTCCGGTCGTTGTGGACGATGAAGCCGGTGTCGACGGCGACGGTGCGCCCGGCCACCGGAACGGCGTGCGTGTGCGCGTGGCCACCGGGGCGGGCGTCAGCCTCGAAGAGCGTGACGTCGCACCGGCGGGAGAGGACGTAGCCCGCGGTCAGGCCCGCCACACCACTGCCGACCACCGCGACACGGCGCCTGGCCGCGGCGCTGTTGCAGGTCGATCCGAGTGGGTGCATGGGTCGCGTTCCTTCGATGGGGTGGTGGCGCAAGGTGGTTCGACGCGCAAGGCCCCGTGGATTGCTCCACGGGGCCTTTCAGGGCGTCCCTCGCCCGTCGCCGGACGGGCTGGTCGCCGGACGGCTAGGCGAAGCTGAACAGCGCGATCGGCTCGCTGGTCGGGTGCAGTGACCCGCCCGCGGGCTCGACCGTGATGCCGGCGGCGGTGGCTGCGGCGGCGTCGCCCTCAAGGACGACGGTCTGGTCAGACGCAGGGGGCATCAGACCGGCTGGCTTGAAGGTGCCGCTCGGATCCCGCAGCCACGCCTCGTAGACCTTGCCCTCCGGGGGACCGGGCATCTGCTGGGTGACCAGCACCGCGCGTCCGACCGACTTCGACCGGACGACGGTCGCCGAGGCGCCGTCGGGGAAGGTCTTGGTGGCCCGCTCCGCGTCCGGCGCGTCGAGCACGCGCTGCGCGACCGTGACCTGGCCTTGGGACTGGCGGTCCCACGGATGCCAGACCGCGGCGCCGCTGATGAGCAGCACGGCCGCCGCCGCTGCAGCGACGAGCCGCGGCATGAACCGAGACTGCGCACTGCGGGCGCGGCCCATGCTGGAGCCTTCCATCCGGCGGCGACCCGCGGTCGACTGGATTCGGGCACCGGCCTCGTCGCGAAGCTGCGGCGCGAGCGGTCGGACCGCGCTGATGTCGCGCAGCACCTGCTCGCGCAGCCGGCGTGGCGGCGTGGCGACCGCGAGCAGGGACAGCAGTTCTGCGGCCTCCCGCAGGCTCACGACCTCGGCCGCGCACTCCGGGCACAGCTGGAGGTGCTGCTCGAAGCGGGCGCCCTCCAGCTCGTCGACCGCGTCGATGGCGTAGGCGCCGGAGAGCGAGTGGATGTCGTCGTTCATGACTGAAGTCCCAATGTGTCGCGGAGCCGGATCAGGCCGTCCCGAATTCGTGTCTTGGCCGTTCCGACTGGAAGGTCGAGCATGGTCGCCACCTCCGTGTGGGTGTAGCCGCCGAAGAATGCGAGCTCCAGGGCGCCGCGCTGGGCTGGGGTGAGGGTGGTCAGTGCCCTGCGGACGCGCTCGGCGTCGAGTGTGGCGTGCGCGGCCTCTGCCGTTGTGTCGTAGTCCACGTCCTGGTTCGTTTCGTGGTATCCGTGGTCGCGGCGACTCGCGGCCTCGGCCGAGCGGACACGGTCGACAGCCTTGCGGTGCGCGATCGTCATCATCCAGCTGAGGGCGCTGCCCCGGCCCGGGTCGAACCGGGACGCGGTGCGCCATATCTCGAGGAACGCCTCCTGGGAGACCTCTTCGGACTGTGCGGGATCGCGGACGACCCGGAGCACCAGCCCGTAGAGCCTGGAGGAGACCTCGTCGTAGAGCCTGGCAAACGCCGGCTCGTCACCGAGGGACGCCTGCTTGAGCAGGGCGGAGAGCCGCTGGGGCAGGGCGGTCTCCTCCGGCGTGTCATCGCCGGAGGGGACCGCTCTGAGGTCAGTCATGATCAGCATTGTGCTCGATCATCAGCCCGCTGTCCCAAGAGGGGCTCGATCAGGGAAGCAGGACCGAGTCGATGATGTAGACCGTGGCGTTCGCGGTGGGGACGTTGCCGCAGAGGACCTTGGCGCTGTCCTTGCCGACCGTGAAGTCCGTGCCGGAGCCCTTGACCGTGATCGTCGTGCCGGCGAGGGTCTTGTGGTCCCCCGCGATCTGGGTCGGGGAGAGCTTGCCGGAGATGACGTGGTTGGTGAGGATCTTCGTCAGGGTCGCCTTGTCACCCATGACCTTGGTCAGGGTGTCCTTCGGGATCTTGGCGAAGGCGTCGTCGGTCGGGGCGAACACGGTGATCGCCGGAGCGGAGTTCAGGGTGTCACCCAGTCCTGCCTGGGTCACGGCAGCGACGAGGGTCTTCAGCAGCGGGTTGTTGCTCGCTGCCGTGGCGACTGGGTCGGTCGCCATGCCGTTGAAGGATCCCTTGCCGTCCTTGGGCACGAGCGCGCAGCCCGCACCGAAGACCTGCGAGGCAACCGCCGAGCCGCCGGCCGTGCCGGACGACGTCGGGGCGGACGACGAGCTCGAGCTGGAGCTCTTGGTCGGGGCGGACGACGACGACGAGCTGGACGAGGTCGGGGCGGACGACGAGCTGGTCGCGGCAGGGGCGGCCGGGGCGGCGGGGGCCGAGCCCGAGCCGGACGAGCCGCCACAGGCGGCGAGGCCGAGGGGCACGGCGGCGGCCAGTGCGATGAGGGCGCTGTTGCGACGGGTGAACATGTCAGAACTCCTATGAGTTGGGGTCGTGCGACTGTCGGCAGTGGTTCGGTGCGGGCGGCCCGGCGGATTGGCGGGCACCGAGGCAATCGCCGCACCCTGCCCGGCGGTGGGCGGCGGGGACAGCACGGAGCACCGTCGCCCCCACAGCACGGAGCACCTTCGCCCCGTGGGCGCAGGTGCTCGGTCCGTGCCGGGCGGTGAGGTGTCAGGAGACGAAGACGACGACTTCCTGGATCCCGCTGGAACCGCTCGGGAACGGTGTCGCGCGCTGCTCGATCTGGGGTGCGCCGGTGCCGTCGACGGCCCGCACCGCGATGGAGTGCTGGCCCGTGGCGGCATCCCAGGGGAGGTACCACTGACGCCAGTAGTCGACGCCGGCGTCGGGCCCGAGCTGCGCCGGCTGCCACTGGCCGCCGTCCACGCGCACCTCGACCCTGCCGACGCCGCGGTGCTGGGCCCAGGCCACCCCGCCGATGGCCGTCCGGCCAGCCTTGATGGTGGACAGCGGCTGTGGCGTGTCGACCCGTGCGGAGGTCTTGATCGGTGCGTCGGTGGCCCAGTCCCGCTTGGTCCAGTACGCCTGCTGCGCCGCGTACGTCGTCAGCGTGAGCTTCGTCAGCCACTTCGTCGCTCCGACGTAGCCGTACAGGCCAGGGGTGATCAGCCGGGCGGGGAAGCCGTGGACGTCGCTGAGCGGCTCACCGTTCATGCCGATGACGACCATCGCATCGCGCCCGTCACGGACGACGGCGAGCGGGGTGCTGATGGTGAAGCCGTCCACCGCGGTGCTGAGCAGCTGGTCGGGGCTACCGGTGACACCGGCCCGGTCGAGCAGGTCGGTGACGCGCACCCCCAGCCAGCGGGCGGCGCCGACGTAGTTGCCGCCAACCTCGTTCGACACGCACGTCATCGTGATGTCGCGCTCGATGAGCGGCATCGCGGCGATCTCGGCGAACGTGAGCGTCAGCGGGTTCTTCACCTCTCCGTCGATCTGCAGCCGCCAGCTGTCCTTGGCGACCCGCGGGACGGTCAGGTTCGTGTCGACCCGGTAGAACTCGGCGTTGGGGGTCCGGAACGTGGAGATCCCCGGCACCGTCTGCTCCAGGCCCATGGGCAGGGCCTTGGCGGGCGCGGCCGCCTGGGGGAGTTCGACGCCGGCCGGGTCGGTCGCCCGGGCTGCGAACCGCTGGCCGGCAGCACCGGCCACCACGGCGCCCGCGGTGACACCGGCAGCGCCGACGAGGAACTGCCGACGGGAGCTGTGACGACGGGGGTGCGCCTCCGCCGCGTCGCGCAGGCTGCCCGTGAGCCACCAGAGGACGGCTGCCCCCACGACGCCCGCGGCCAGGGCGGGGAGCAGGTCGCGAGGGCTCGCGGTGGGTCGGGTCATCGCCGCGACCCCGGCCAGGCCCACCAGGACGACGATGAAGGCGATCCCCACCCCGAGCCGGCGACGGGAGAGGACCCCCGCGGCCGCGGCGAGCACGGCGGTAGCGACGCCCACCGAGGCGAGCAGGACCAGCTTGTCGGAGGTGCCGAACTGGGCGATCGCCCACTCCTTGACCGGGGTCGGGGTCAGGTCGATGACCGTGGAGCCGACGGCGAGGACGGGTGAGACCGCGGGGTTGACGAAGGCTGCGACGAGGTGACCGAGCGCCATCCCGGCCAGGGCCGCGAGGACACCGGCCGCTGCATGGGTCAAGGTCCTCAGCGGCATTCGTCGCTCATGTGTCATAACCGGTGTTCGGGGCGGACGCCTGCTCTGGATTGGGGACCGCCCGTGCCGCAGCCAACGCGGCGATGGCGCCCCGGCTACGTCGTCGTCGGTTGTCCCCGGCCGGGGTGGCGCTCGGCTCGGTGCTGGTCAGTCCCATCCGCCGCGAGGAGGCCGGCCGACGTCGAGGGACTGCAGCGCCCGCAGCACGGACGGGTCCTGGGCCTCGAGCCAGTCGACCAGCTGGTGGAACGACACGAACCGGACGTCCGGGTGGGCGGCCATCTCCCGGATCGCCGCCTCGACGGCCTCCATGTAGATCCCGCCGTTCCACCGTTCGAAGTGGTTGCCGATGACCAAGGGGGCGCGGTTGCCGTGGTAGGCACGGCGGAACCCGGCGAGGTAGGCGTCCCGGGCCTGGCCGCGCCACACCGCGCGGGCCGCCGGGTCGCCGTCGGGGGTCTTCGACTGGTTGTACATCATGTTGTAGTCCATCGAGATGACCTCGAAGTCGTGGCCCGGGAACGGAATCGCCTGCATCGGCAGGTTCCACCGGCCACCGGGGAAGCGGGTCGGCCATACCTGTCGGCCGGTGCCCGAGGAGTCGTACCGCCAGGTCGTGGCCCGGCCGGCCCGCAGGAGGTTGGCCTGGCCCTGCAGGCAGGGCGTTCGGCCCCCGATGAGCTCCGCGTCGTAGTCGAACGGCAGCGGGGGTAGGTCGGTGAAGCCGGTAGTGGTCCGCCAGGTCTTCACGAACGAGACGGCCTGCTCGATCTCGGTGTCCCACTCCTCCGGCGACCACAGGTCGACCCCGCCCGGCCCGCAGAAGTGGCCGTTGAAGTGGGTCCCGATCTCGTGGCCCTCCAGCCACGCCCCGCCGACCTGGTCGATCGTCGCGTGGACCGACCGCTCGGGGAGGAACCCGATGTCCGAGGCTCCCACGGGGTGTCGCGGCGGTCGGTAGACCGCGCGTCTGGCGGCGGGCACGGCATACAGGCCGGTGAGGAAGAAGGTCATCGACGCGGACAGCTCCTCGGCGACCCCACGGAAGTGGGAGAACAGGCGCAAGCCGGTCTCCCCGGCGCCGTCCCAGGAGCAGATGACAAACTGTGGCGGGGCCTGCCCCGGGACCAGCCGGGACACGGTCGGCTGGCGCGGCTGGACACCGGTGTCCGACGTGCTGCCGTCACCGATCAGCCGGGGCAGGCCGGTGGGGGCCGTCGGCGACACCGCGCCGGCAGTCGGTCCTGCGCCCGTCGCCGGAGCCGCGGCGGTGGACGTCGGCGCGCCCGCCGCCTGCGGGCCAGTGCCGGGCGAGGCTGGCCCTTGCTGGGCGCACCCGGTCAACGTGGCGAGCGCCGCGCCGGCACCGGCGCCCAGTACCGCCCTGCGGCTGACTGGCCTCACTCTCAGTCCCCGTCCTGCGCAACCATGGTGCGCACTCCCTAGACGCCGCAGCGCGGCGCCGGGTTGTCCCCTGATCTGTTTCGGCCGGATGACGTGGCCGTGACCAGCAGGTTTCGGATCCAGCATCACTGCCCGGAGGGGCGCTCCCGCCACGCCGCGCCGGGGCTGGGAGGGCCCTCGCCAGGTTGCCAAGTCGCGGGTGTTGACGGCAGGGTGTGCCAGATACGAGTCGGACCTGCTGCCCCCCTGCGATTGGAGCCCGGCCATGACCTCCTCCCACCTCCCCCGCGATCACCACGGCCGGGCCGTCGCCGTCGCCGGCGCCGTTGCAGTGCTCGCCGCCACCTCCGCCGCCTGCTCGGCGGTGACCCCCGCGGGGCAGCCGTCCGGAGCGGCGTCGTCGGCTGATGTCGCCGGCGACGTGTTCGGGGAGCCCGCCCAGGCCGGTGAGGTCAAGCCCGGAGGCACCCTCGTCATGGCGCTGTCGGCGGAGCCGGACCAGCTCGACCCCACCCTGTCCCGCAGCCTCTACTCGCGCTACGTGTTCGAGGCGATGTGCCAGAAGCTCTACGACGTGGACCAGTCGGCCAAGATCGTCCCTCAGCTCGCGACCGCCCTGCCAAAGCTGACGGACGGCGGCAAGACGGTGACCATCCCGGTGCGTGAGGGGGCAAAGTTCTCGGACGGCACACCCTTCAACGCGGCGGCGGTCAAGTCCACCCTCGAGCGCGGCCTCACGCTGGCCGGATCGGGACGCAAGAGCGAGCTCGGTCCGATCGCGTCCGTCGAGGCGCCGGACGCAACCACTGTCGTGATCCGCCTCAAGCAGCCCTTCGCCCCGCTGACCGCCGCGCTCGCCGACCGGGCCGGGATGGTCCTCAGCCCGGCAGCCACCGGGTCGCTCGGCAAGAACTTCGCCACCGCCCCGGCGTGTGTCGGGCCGTTCAAGCTGGCCAAGCGGGTGCCGCAGAACTCGATCGAGCTCGTCAAGGACCCCAACTACTACGACGCGGCGAAGGTCCACCTCGACGGGGTCACCTACCGCATCATCACCGACGCCAGCATCCGTGCCGCCAACCTGCGCTCCGGCGACGTGCAGGTTGCCGACTCCCTCTCCGCGCAGGACGTCCCCGCGCTGGCCAAGGAGAGCGCCCTGACCGTGCTGCAGTCGCAGTCGCTGGGCTACCAGGGCGTGACGTTCAACGTCGGCAACGTCGACGGCGTCGGCAAGCCGGCCAAGCCCATCGACAAGCCGTTCGCCAAGGACCCCCGGGTCCGGCAGGCGTTCGAGTACGCCGTCGACCGGGCCGGACTCGTCAAGGTCATCTTCAACAACCTCAACACGGTGGCCTGCTCGCCGATCTCACCGAAGAGCGAGTTCAGCACGGACGCCGCCCAGAAGTGCACCCCCCACGACCCGGCGAAGTCCAAGGCCCTCCTGCAGGAGGCCGGGGTGCCGGCGCCGTACCAGATCACGATGATCACCTCGAACAACCCCGACAGCCTGCGCCTGGCCCAGGCACTGCAGTCCATGGTCAAGGACGGCGGGTTCGACCTGCAGATCAAGCCGGTGGAGTACGCCTCGCTGCTCGACCAGCAGGACCGCGGCGACTTCGAGGTGCTGCAGCTCGGCTGGTCGGGCCGCATCGACCCCGACGCCAACATCACCAACTTCGTCGGCACGGGTGGGAGCCAGAACGTCGCCGGGTTCAACGACCCCGCCGTGGACGCACTGCTGGACAAGGCGCGCCTGTCTTCCGACCTCGCGGAGCGCAAGGACCTCTACGGCCAGGTCGTCGACAAGCTCCACCAGAGCGACCCGCTCATCTACCTGTACCGCCAGCGCAACCTCACCGGCGTCTCGAAGAAGGTCAAGGGCGTCCAGGTCTTCCCCGACGGCGTCGTCCGCGTCGCCCTCTCCGGCCTCGCGAAGTAGGTCACGATGGGGCGCTACCTGTTCAACCGCGCCTGGCAGTCGCTGGTCACGCTCCTGCTCGCCACCGTGGTGGTCTTCCTCGGGATCCGGCAGCTGCCCGGCGACCCGGCGCTCGCCCTCGCCGGCGAGGACCGCACCCCCGAGGCGCTGCAGGCGATCCGCCAGCAGTACGGACTCGACCAGTCCCTGCCGGTGCAGTTCTGGCGCTTCGCCAGCAACGCCGCCCAGGGTGACCTCGGGACATCGGTCCGCACCGGGGTGACTGTCACCTCGATGATGCGCACCGCCCTGCCGGTGACCCTCGAGCTCGCGCTGCTGGCGATCGCCATCGCCGTCGTGCTGGGGGTGGGATCGGGGGTCGTCGCGGCCGCCCGCCGTGGCCGGCCGGCCGAGTGGCTGGCCAACGCGGTCGCGCTGCTCGGCCTGTCCGTCCCGCACTTCTGGCTGGGTCTCGTCGCGATCCTCTACCTGTCGGTCGCGACCGGGCTGTTCCCCGCGAGCGGCTTCGTGCCGCTGCTGCAGGACCCGGTGGGCAACCTGCACCACCTCGTCCTGCCGGCGGTCATCCTCGGCACCGGCCTCGCAGCGGTCATCATGCGCCAGACGCGCTCCTCGATGCTCGACGCGCTCTCGACCGACTACGTGCGCACTGCCTACGCCAAGGGCCTGCGACCGCGCGTGGTCATCGGACGGCACGCGCTGCGCAACAGTCTCATCGTCGTCGTGACGATCGTCGGTTTGCAGCTCGGTGCGCTGATCTCCGGTGCCGTCGTCACCGAGCAGATCTTCGGGCTGCCCGGCTTCGGCAAGATGACGATCGACGCCGTGTTCCAGCGGGACTACCCCGTCATCCAGGCCGTCGTCCTCGTGACGGCCACGGCATACATCGTCATCAACTTCATCGTGGACCTGCTCTACTCCCTCATCGACCCGCGCATCCGGGTGGCAGGGGACGCCCAGTGACCACCGTCGTCCCGGTCGACGTGGCCGTCAGCGGACCGACCGAGCGCAGCACCCGCTCCCGCGTCGTGCGCCGTCTCGCCCGCAACCCGCTGGCCGTCGTCAGCCTCACCGTGCTGGTGCTGGCGATCCTCGTCGGCGTGCTGGCGCCGTGGATAGCGCCGTACGCCCCGGAGCAGACCGACTTCGCGAACACCCTGTCGCCACCGGGCACCGCCGGGCACCCGCTCGGGACCGACGACCTCGGCCGGGACGTCCTGTCTCGCATCATCCTCGGCACGCGGGCCTCGCTGCAGGTCGGCGTGCTCGCGGTCCTCACCGCCCTGCTGGTCGGCGTGCCGCTCGGTCTCGTGGCCGGCTACTTCCGCGCGGCCGACGTCGTCATCTCGAGGGTCACCGACCTGCTCCTCGCCTTCCCTTTCCTCATCCTCGCGGTCGGTCTCGCCGCGATCCGGGGGGCCAGTCTCGGCAACGCTGCGGTGGCCATCGGCATCGCCCAGATCCCCGGGATCATCCGGGTCCTGCGCTCGGACACCCTGCGGCTGAAGTCGCTCGACTTCGTCGCCGCGTCGATCGTCGACGGGGCGAACGACCTCTGGGTGCTAGCCAGGCACGTCCTGCCGAACGCCACCTCAGTCGTGCTCGTCCAGGCCACGGTCGCGATCCCGGCCGCCATCCTCGGGGAGGCAGTGCTGTCGTTCCTCGGACTCGGCATCCAGCCGCCCGACCCCAGCCTCGGGACCATGCTGGCCAACGCCCAGCAGTTCGCGGCCCGTGCCCCCTGGGCCGCGATCCTGCCCGGGCTGACGATCATGGTCCTCGCCCTGGCCTTCAACGTCTTCGGTGACAGCCTGCGCGACGCCCTCGACCCGAAGGGCACCCGGCGGTGAGCACCGCATCGCCGACCGCGACCGTACCCCCCGGTGCCGCCGGCGACGCCGTCGGCGCCGTCGGGCCGGTCCTCGACGTCCGCGACCTCACCGTGACGTTCGCGACCGAGAACGGCAGCCTCTCGGCCGTCGACCACGTCAGCCTCGTCGTGGGGCGCGGGGAGATCGTCGGCGTCGTCGGCGAGTCCGGGTGCGGCAAGAGCGTCACCGCGATGAGCCTGGCGGGTCTGCTCCCGTCCAGCGCCCGCGTCGCCGGGTCCGTGCGCCTCCTGGGTTCCGAGCTGCTCGGCGCCGCGCCGGCAGTCCTGAGGGCGGCCCGTGGCAAGGACATCGCGTACGTCTTCCAGGAGCCGATGACCTCGCTCAACCCGGTGCTGACCGTCGGACGCCAGATCGTCGAGGTGCTCCAGGTCCACGAGGGCCTGAACCGCCGACAGGCGCGCGGGCGGGCCGTCGAGCTGCTGCAGGTCGTCGGCATCCCGTCCCCGGCGGTACGGGTCGGGAACTACCCACACCAGCTGTCCGGGGGCATGCGCCAGCGGGTGATGATCGCCATGGCCGTCGCGTGCCAACCGAAGCTGCTCGTGGCGGACGAACCGACGACGGCGCTGGACGTCACCGTGCAGGCCGGGATCCTCGACGTCCTCCGGGGGCTGCGGGACACCACCGGGACGAGCATCCTCATCATCACCCACGACCTGGGGGTGATCGCCGACATCGCCGACCGGGTGGTGGTGATGTATGCCGGGCGGGTGGTCGAGCACGCCGAAGCGCAGGAGCTCTTCGCCCGGCCCCAGCACCACTACACCTCGGGCCTGCTGTCCGCCTCGCCGGCCCCCGGGCGGCACGCCGGGACAGACCGACTCCAGGAGATCCCCGGCCTGGTGCCGGTCTTCGAGAGACAGCCGGATGCCTGCACGTTCGCCGACCGGTGCCCGGCCGCCGACGACCAGTGCCGTTCCGCGGAGCCGCCTCTCGCACTGCCGGGCGGGACCGGGCGCCCACCTGCCGGGCGCGCCGGCGCCACGCGCCACGCCGGGTTCTCCGACGTCGGGCGTCACCACGTCGCCTGCTGGCACCCCCTGTCAGCGGTGCGCACCCCGCCCGAGGTGAGTGACCCATGAGCGAGCCCCTGCGTGACACCGGCGAGGGCCCCCCGCCGCGGGGGCGCCAGGACGCCGGGACCGCCGTCGTCGAGCTCGAGGACCTCGCGATGCACTTCGGCCCGGTGCGCGCGGTGGACGGGGTCAGCCTGTCCATCCACCCCGGCCGGGTGACCGCACTGGTCGGGGAGAGCGGATCCGGCAAGTCGACCGTGGGGCGCTGCATCGTGCGCCTGCTCGAACCGACGGGTGGGGTCGTCCGCCTGGCCGGAACCGACGTCACGCACCTGACCCGGGCGGCGATGCGGCCGCATCGGCGGCATGTGTCGATCGTCTTCCAGGACCCTGCCGGGTCGCTGGACCCCCGCATGCTCGTCGGTGACATCGTCGCCGAACCGCTGCGCCTGCAGTCCGGTCGGCTCGGCGCGCCGCAGCGCCGCCAGCGAGTCGCCGACGGGCTGGAACGCGTCGGCCTGCGACCGCAGGTGGCCCGCCGCTACCCGCACGAGCTCTCCGGCGGGCAGCGACAGCGGGTCAGCATCGCCCGTGCGCTGATGTCGGAGCCGACCCTGCTGGTGGCCGACGAGCCGACGAGCGCCCTCGACGTGTCGGTCCAGGCCTCGGTGCTCAACCTGCTCGCCGACCTGCAGCGCGACATCGGGTTCGCGTGCCTGTTCATCACCCATGACCTGTCGGCGGTGGAGTACCTCGCCGACGACGTCGCCGTGATGTACCTCGGCCAGCTCGTCGAGCAGGGCAGCCGGGAGAGCATCTTCCGTTCCCCCCGTCATCCGTACACGCAGGCCCTCCTCGCCGCCGCGCCCCTGCCCGACCCGGCCCGCCAGCGCGCCCGCCGCCGCGTGCTGCTCGGCGACGACCTGCCCTCCGCCCTCGACCCACCCTCGGGCTGCCGGTTCCACACCCGGTGCCCGGTCGCCGTCGAGCAGTGCGTGACGCAGGTGCCGGCGCTGCGGCTCGTCGGTCGCGAGCTGCCGACGACCGTCGCCTGTCACCTCGTGCAGGACGACGGGACCGGCCCGGACGTCCGGGACACGAACGCCGCGGGAGCGACCCCATGACCTTCACCACCCGGCCCACGCTGCAGGGCACCTTCGGCATGGTGTCCTCGACCCACTGGATCGCCTCGCAGTCGGCGATGGCCGTCCTCGAGCACGGCGGGAACGCCTTCGACGCCGCCGCGTCGGCGGGGTTCGTGCTCCACGTCGTCGAGCCGCACCTCAACGGGGCCGGCGGCGACATGACCGTCCTCGTCGCGACGAGCGAGGACCCGACGCCCACGGTGCTCTGCGGCCAGGGACCCGCTCCGGCTGCCGCGACGGTCGAGCACTTCACCTCCCTCGGCATGGACCTCGTCCCCGGGTCCGGGCTGCTCGCGGCTGCCGTGCCCGGAGCCGTCGACGCGTGGCTGCTCCTGCTCCGCGACCACGGCACCCTGCCCCTCGGTGACGTCCTGAGCCCGGCGATCGGCTACGCCCGGCACGGACACCCGGTCCTCGAACGCGTCTGCGCGACGATCGCCGGGGTCCAGGAGCTCTTCGAGCGCGAGTGGACGACCTCCGCGCAGATCTGGCTGAACGGCGGCGGGCCGCCCGTGCCGGGCACGCTGGTCCGCAACGACCGGTACGCCGACACCCTCGAGCGCCTGGTCCGCGAGGGTGAGGCGGCCGGCCCCGACCGGGTCGCCCAGCTGGAGGCGGCCCGCCGGGCGTGGCGGGAGGGGTTCGTCGCGCAGGCGGTGGACGACTTTGTCGGCACGGCCTTCCGCGACTCGGGTGGGGACTCGCACCCCGGGGCGATCACCGGCCAGGACCTCGCCGACTTCAGCGCCACCTGGGAGCCGGCGACCACCCTCGACTGGCACGGCCACACCATCGCCAAGACCGCGGCGTGGGGGCAGGGACCGGCGATGCTGCAGTCGCTCGGTGTCCTCGACGCGCTCGGGGACGCGGCGTCGCTGGACCCCGCGACCGTCGACGGCGTCCACGCCGTCGCCGAGGTCACGAAGCTCTCCTACGCCGACCGGGAGGCGTGGTACGGGGACGCCCCCGACGTCCCGATCGGCTCCCTGCTCTCCCCCGGGTATGCCGCCGAGCGCGCCGCTCTCGTCGGGGACACCGCCTCGCTGGCACTGCGCCCCGGACAGCCCGGTGGCCGGCAGCCCAGGCTGGCGAGGTACCTCCGTGGCCGGCCGGAATCCGGGAGGCGGGCCGGGGGACCCGTCCCGGTCGACGCGACGACGGGGGAGCCGACCGTCGACGCGAAGGGCGTGACCCGCGGCGACACGTGCCATGTCGACGTCGTCGACGGCTGGGGGAACATGGTCTCCGCGACCCCGAGCGGCGGGTGGCTTCAGAGCTCCCCCGCCATCCCGGAGCTGGGGTTCTGTCTCGGCAGCCGCATGCAGATGTTCTGGCTCGAGGAGGGGCTGCCGGCCTCGCTCGCCCCGGGGCGGCGCCCCCGCACCACCCTGACGCCCACGCTCGTCCTGCGCGACGGCATACCGGTCCTCGCGTGCGGGTCCCCCGGCGGGGACCAGCAGGACCAATGGCAGCTGCTCTTCCTGCTCCGCCACCTCGCGCAGGGCCAGTCGCTGCAGGAGGCGATCGATGCCCCGATGTGGCACAGCACCCACTTCCCGAGCTCCTTCTGGCCGCGGCTCGAGGAGCCGGGCGTGCTCGTCGTGGAGGACCGGCTCGGTGACGACGTGATCGCCGGGCTCGAGGCGCGCGGGCACGAGGTGCGCCGTTCCGGTCCCTGGAGCCTGGGCCGGATGTGCGCGGTCACCCGGGACCCGCACTCCGGGGTCCTCGCCGCGGGCGCGAACCCCCGGGGGATGCAGGGCTACGCCGTGGGCCGCTGACCGCGCGGAGCGGCGCGCGGAGACCGCGGTGTCAGGCGACCCGGTCCATCCTGCGCAGCACCGAGACCAGCCCGGCCATCGCCAGGGCGTTCGCACCGACGATGAGCCAGACGACAGCCGTCACGCCCCGGTCGTAGGCCACGCCGAGGACGGCACCGGCCACGAGCAGGCCGATCCCCCGGACGAACGCGAGCCACCCGAAGGCGACCGCCCTCGAGTCGCGGCCCACCAGCTCGGTGACCACCGCCTTGACGGTCGAGTCGAGCACCCCGTTGACCACGCCCCAGACGGCGACGCCGACCCAGACCAGGACCGCGCGGTCGGTGAAGGCCACGGCGGCGGCGCACGCGGCGACCGGCACGACGAGGAGCACGCCCGGTCCCCGGCGGTCGTAGACCCGGCCCATCACCAGGCCACTGAGGCCGTCCACGCCCATGGCGAGGGCGAAGAGGACGGGCACCTGGGCGTCGGTCAGCAGGCCACGCGTCTGGGCGTGGAAGGCCAGCAGCGGGAAGGAGGCGATGCCGCAGGAGAGCACCGCGACCGCGGCCACGTACTGCCAGAACTGGGCAGGCAGGACCGGGCCACCGCTGGCGCCGGGGCGGGCTCGACGCGTCTCCGCCTCGGCATTGACCTCCGCGTCGCCGGCCTCCGCAGGGCCCGCGTCAGTCTCGTCCACCTCGTATGCCGCGGGGTCGGGCACCCGGGCGCGCAGCCAGAGCAGCAGCCCGACGACGAGGACGCCCGGCACGGCGAGCACGCCGAAGGCGAGCCGGTAGTCGCCGGAGTGCACGGAGAGGATCCCGGCGAGCAGGAGCGGACCGAGCATCGCCCCGAGCTGGTCCATGGCCTGGTGCACACCGAAGGCACTCCCGCGCCCGGTCCTCGTCGAGGCGTGCGAGAGCAGGGTGTCCTTCGCCGGCGAGCGCACCGCCTTGCCGAGACGCTCGGTGCCGTAGAGCAGCAGGGCGGGCGCGAGCACGTTCGTCGCCCCGATCAGCGGCACGCTGACGACGGTGAGGGCGTAGCCGAGGATGGTCCAGGTCCAGTAGTGCCTGCTGCGCCGCACGAGGTAGCCGGAGACGACGCGCAGTCCGTACCCGATGAACTCCCCTGCCCCGGCGGCGATCCCGACGACGGTCGCCGTGGCGCCCAGGGTGGCCAGGTAGGGGCCGATGATGCTGCGGGCACCCTCGTAGACCATGTCCGCGAACAGGCTGACCAGCCCGAAGGTGAGCACGAAGTGCCATGGCCGCAGCGGCACCCGGGTCGTGGTCGCGCTCACCGAACCGTGATGAGCGCGTCGCGGCGCGGGACGAGCTCGCCGACCACCGGGTGCCCTGGCAGCTCCCCGGCGACGAGCAGGCCCCCGGAGGTCTGCGCGTCGGCGAGGAGCACCAGCTCGTCCTCCGAGAGGCACGAGTCCACATGCGGGCGGACCCAGTCGAGGTTGCGAAGGCTGCCGCCGGGCAGGTAGCCCGCTGCAATCGACCCGCGGGCGCCCGCGAGGTAGGGGACCGCGGCGGCGTCGACGACGGCGGAGACCCCGCTGGCACGGACGAGCTTGAGCAGGTGCCCGAGCAGCCCGAAGCCGGTCACGTCGGTCGCGCAGCGGACGCCGGCCGCCAGGGCGGCCCGACAGGCGTCGCGGTTGAGGGTGGTCATCACCTCCACCGCCTCGGGGAACACCTCCCCGGTCGCCTTGTGCCGTTTGTTGAGCACGCCCAGTCCCAGCGGCTTGGTCAGGGTCAGCGGTATGCCCGGTGCTCCAGCGTCGTTGCGCAGCAGCCGGTCCGGGTCGGCGAGACCGGTCACGGCCAAGCCGTACTTCGGCTCCGGGTCGTCGATGCTGTGGCCACCGGCGAGGTAGGCCCCCGCCGCGGCGCAGACGTCCGCGCCCCCGCGGAGGACGTCTGCGGCGAGCTCGAAGGGGATCCGGTCCCGTGGCCACGCGAGGAGGTTGACGGCGACGATCGGGTTGCCCCCCATCGCATAGACGTCCGACAGCGCGTTCGCGGCCGCGATCCGGCCCCAGTCGTAGGCGTCGTCGACGACCGGGGTGAAGAAGTCGGCTGTCGCGATGATGGCGCGGTCCGCGTCAATTCGCACAGCGGCCGCGTCGTCGCCGTTGTCGAGGCCGACGAGCAGGTCCCCCCCCTCGCGCGAGGCGGGGAGGCCGGCGAGGATCTTCTCGAGCTCGCCGGGCGGGACCTTGCAGGCGCACCCGCCCCCGGCGGCGTACTGCGTCAGCCGGAGGGGAGCGCTCGTCACGGCCCCACGGTAGCGCCACCCGTGGCCTCCCGGAGCCCGGGCCCCTCCTGGGGACGGTGCCGGACGCGGGCCCATCTACAGTGTCCGACGGAGGCGTTTCCCGTCTGGTGACGGGCGCGGTCCTCAAAACCGTAGTGGCCGGGCATCTCGGCCAGGCGGGTTCGATTCCCGTCCGCCTCCGCCACGTCTCGCCTGCCGTCAGGAGGACAGCGAGTGCCGGACCAGCGCAGGTCCACCCCCCGCACCGACACCGTGCTCGCCGACCCCAGGCTGCGGGAGGCGTCCGGCCGGCTCGGACCGGCGCGGGTCAAGGATGCGGTCGCCGCTGCCCTCGAGCGGTGCCGGACCGGTGAGATCGAGCCGTCGGCCGTGGTCGACGTGGCGGCCGGGGCGCTGCCGGAGACCGCCACCTCGATGCGACGGGTCGTCAACGCAACCGGCGTGCTCGTCCACACGAACCTCGGCCGCGCGCCCCTCTCGGCTGCCGCGGTCGCCGCGATGTCCGTCGCCGCCGGTGCCACCGACGTCGAGCTCGACCTCGGCACCGGGCGACGCGGCCGGCGCGGACGTGGCGCGCTCGCCGCGCTCGCCGCGGCGGTGCCGGACGCGGAGGCCGTGCACGTCGTCAACAACGGTGCGGCAGCCCTCGCGCTCGTCGCCTCCGGCCTGGCGCGGGGCCGCAGCGTCGTCATCGCCCGCGGCGAGATGGTCGAGATCGGGGACGGCTTCCGGATCCCCGAGCTGCTCGAGTCGGTCGGAGTGCGGCTGCGAGAGGTCGGGACGACGAACCGGGTGCGCCTGACCGACTACGAGGACGCCGTCGACGCGGACACCGCCTTCGTGCTCAAGGTGCACCCGTCGAACTTCCTCGTCTCGGGGTTCACCTCCGCCGTGCCGGTGGCTGACCTGGCCCGGCTGCCCGTGCCCCTGGTCGTCGACATCGGCTCCGGCCTGCTGGCTCCGCATCCCCGGCTGCCGGACGAGCCCAGCGCCTCCGCCGCGCTGCGGGCAGGGGCCTGGCTCGTCACCGCGTCGGGTGACAAGCTGCTCGGCGGCCCGCAGTGCGGGCTCCTGCTCGGCCGCGCGGCTCTCGTGGACGCCCTGCGGCGCAACCCCTTCGCCCGTGCGCTGCGGGTCGACAAGCTGACGCTGGCGGCCCTGGAGGCGACCCTCACCGGGCCGGTGCCTCCCGTGGTGGCCTCGCTGGCCGCCCCCGTCGCCGGGCTGCTGGCCCGGGCCGAGCGGATGAGCAGCCACCTGGCCGGGGTCACGGCCGCCTCAGCCGTCCGCTCGACCGCGGCCGTCGGGGGCGGCGGCGCCCCCGGCGTGACGCTGCCCAGTGCAGCGCTCTCGCTCCCCGCGGGGCTCGCCGCGGCGCTGCGCACGGGTGAGGCGGCCGTCGTGGGACACGTCGAGCAGGGCCGGCTGCTGCTCGACCTCATCGCCGTGGACCCGGCGGAGGACGCGCTGGTCGTGGACGCGGTCCGCCGCGCCGTGAAGGCCCGGCAGGACTGACCCGTGCACGTCGTCGCCACTGCCGGTCACGTCGACCACGGCAAGTCCACCCTGGTCCGGGCCCTGACCGGTTCCGACCCGGACCGGCTCGAGGAGGAGCACCGGCGCGGCCTGACGATCGAGCTCGGCTACTGCTGGACCACCCTTCCCGAGGTGGGCGACGTGGCCTTCGTCGACGTGCCGGGACACGAGCGCTTCATCCCCACGATGCTGTCCGGGATCGGGCCGGTGCCTGCGGTGCTGTTCGTTGTCGCGGCGGACGACCCGTGGATGCCGCAGGCCGCCGAGCACCTCGCCGCGCTCGATGCCCTCGGCGTCTCGCGCGGAGCGCTGGCGGTGACCCGGTCCGACCTCGCCGACCCCGCGGCCGCCCTCGCGCGGGCCCGTGCCGAGCTCGACCGCACGTCCCTCCGGGGGGCACCGACCGTCGCCGTCAGCGCCCGGACCGGCAACGGCCTGGACCAACTGCGGGGTCTGCTCGCCGGGATGGTGGCCCGGCTCCCCCAGCCCTCCCCCAGCGCGGACGTACGGCTGTGGCTGGACCGGTGCTTCCACGTCCGGGGCGCCGGGACCGTGGTGACCGGGACGCTGCCGGAGGGCACGGTGTCCGTCGGTGACCCACTCGTCGCCGGTGCCGGTGCGCGCCTGCGGGTGCGGGGGGTGCAGACCCTCGGCCGCTCGGTGCAGACGGCCAGCGGGGTGTCCCGGGTGGCGCTGAACATCAGTGGTGGCGACGTCGTCGAGGTCGGCCGCGGAGGCGTGCTCGTGTCCCCGGGCCGTTGGCTCTTCACCAGCGTGGTGGACGTGCAACTGGGCGCTGACGCGCCGGACCGGCTGCCCGGGCACCCGGTGCTGCACGTCGGTGCCACCCACTGCGGGACCCGCTCCCGGCCGCTGGGGCGAGGACTGGCACGGCTCACGCTGGACGAACCGCTGCCGCTGCGCATCGGCGACCGGGCGCTCTTGCGCGACCCCGGGAGCCGGCTGCTGTGGGGCGTGGTCGTCCTGGATCCGGCTCCGCCGCCGCTGCGTCGACGCGGTGCCGCCAGGGCTCGAGCCGACCAGCTCGGCGAGCTCGACCCCGCAGCCCCGCAGCTCGCGCGCGAGCTCGCGGTCCGCCGGGTCGTCAGGCGGTCCGTGCTCCAACGCATCGGCGTGGACACCTCCGCCCCCGGTGACGCGATCGCCGAGGGCGACTGGCTGATCTGTCCCCGCTACGCCGAGCAGCTGCGTGAGAAGCTGGCGCACCTCGTTGCCGAGCGGGCCCGGCATACCCCGCTCGACCCCGGCCTGCCGGTCGGGGCGCTCGCCGGCGCGCTGGACCTGCCGGAACCCGCCCTGGTGGCGGCGCTCGTGCGCGAGCCGCTCCTGCTCGCGGGCGGGCGGGTCACGACGGCTGGTGCCGCGTTGCCGGACCGGCTCGAGCGTGCGCTCGCCGTCCTCGAGCAGGACCTGAGCGCCGAGCCGTTCGGCGCGCCGACCGCGGACCGGCTGCGCGAGCTCGGGCTGGACACGAGCTCCGTGGCGGCGGCCGTTAGAGCAGGGCGGTTGCTGCGTCTGGCGGAGGGCGTCGTCCTGCGACCGGGCGCGGACCTGCTGGCCGTGGCGAGGCTGGCCGGGCTGAGGCAGCCGTTCACGACCAGTGAGGCACGCCAGCTGCTCGGGACCACCCGCCGGGTCGCCCTCCCGCTGCTCGACCACCTGGACCGGCAGGGCCACACCCGGCGGTTCGCGGACGACCGCCGCAGCGTCCGGGGCTGAGGCTCAGCTCACGGCTCGACCGTGACGCCCTTCCAGAAGGCCACGTGGTCGCGGATCTGCTCGGCGGCAGCCTTCGGCTCGGGGTAGAACCACGCGCTGTCGGCGTTGCTCTCGCCCTTCACGTCAAGGGTGTAGTACGACGCCTCGCCCTTCCACGGGCACGTGGTGTGCTTCGCGCTGGGGCGCAGCAGGTCCGGGTTGACCGAGGCCAACGGGAAGTAGTGGTTGCCCTCGACGACCACCGTCTCATCACTGTCGGCGATGACTTCGCCGTTCCATACTGCACGCATGTCGACCTCCACTGACGTTGATGTCCTGGCCCGCTCGGGCGGCGGCGGGCTGGACGTGGGAACCTCGGCGGTGGACCCCTTTATTCCGGGCACGGGCACGGACCCCGGGCGCCACCACCCGAGCGGAGGACACGCGCATGCGGTACACGTGGGCGGCGCCGGTGTACGACCTGCTCTCGGCGGAATGGCCGGTGTACCGAGTCGGCCGCCTGGCGGGGATCGAGCGGCTGCGACTGCGGGCAGGAGACCGGGTCCTGGACGTCGGGTGCGGCACCGGGCTGAACCTCCCGCTCCTGCGTGCCGCGGTCGGCACTTCCGGGCGGGTCGTCGGCGTCGATGCCAGTGCGCAGATGCTGGAGCTGGCTTCGCGGCGGGCGAGCCACCGCGGGTGGACCAACATCGACCTCGTGGAAGCGGATGCGACTGCGATGGACGCTCTCGAGATCCGGCGCCCCCTCGGCCACCGAGGCGGCGACCGCCCCGGCTCCGGGGTGGCCGAGGGCGCCGACGCGGTCCTGTTCACCTACTCGCTGTCGCTGATGCGGCCATGGCAGCAGGCGTGGACCTGCGCCCTGAGGGTGGCCCGTCCCGGTGCCCGGGTCGCGGTGGTGGACCTGGCCCTCCCGGGGGGCACAGCCACCCCATGGCGACCTCTGGCGCGGCTTGCCTGCGCCCTGGGGGGTTCCGACATCGCCGCCCGCCCCTGGACGGCCGCCGAGGACGCGCTGGAGCAGGTGTCCCGTGCCACCCTCCGCGGCGGGCACATCGAGGTGCGCGTCGGCACCGTGCCGTCGGCCACCGCGCCCCCAGCCCCAGACCCCAGCACCGAGCCCCAGCACCGAGCCCCAGCACCGAGCCCGAGGAGTTCGCCATGAGTGACGCACCTGACACCGTCGTCCCGCCTGACGTCGTCGCCTTCGACGTCAACGAGACGTTGTCGGACATGGCACCGATGGCGGACCGGTTCGCCGACGTCGGCGCCGAACCTGCGTTGGCGAAGCTGTGGTTCGCCAGCCTGTTGCGTGACGGGTTCGCCCTCGGCGCCGCCGGCGACGCGTCACCGTTCCGGGACATCGCGCCGGAGGTGCTGCGGACCACGCTGGCAGGCTGCCGGCTCGACCGCGACCTCGATGCCGCCGTCGAGCACGTCATGGACGGCTTCGCCGAGCTGTCGGTGCACGACGACGTGCGCGCCGGCATCGTCGCCCTGGCCGGTCTCACCCGCGTCGTCACGCTGAGCAACGGCGCGAGCGCCGTCGCTGAGCGCCTGTTCGAGCGCGCCGGTCTGCACGGCCATGTCGAGCGCTTCCTGTCCGTGGACGACGCAGGGGCCTGGAAACCCGCCCGGGCGCCCTACCGGTACGCCGCCAGCGCCTGCGCGGTGGACCCCGGGCAGATGATGCTCGTCGCCGTGCACCCGTGGGACATCCACGGCGCCCGACGTGCCGGGCTGAGAACCGCGTGGGTCAACCGCGGAGGCGACCGCTACCCGGCATACTTCTCGCGCCCGGAGGTCGAGGTGACCTCCGTCGGGCAGCTGGCCGGCCTGTGGGGGGCCTGACCAGCACCGCGGACCGTCTCGGCGAGGGCTGCGGCCCGGGCCGAGCACAGGACGTCCTCGAGCAGCAGCGTGCGGCCGTCGGGGCCGCCCAGCGGGACCCGCCAGTTCGGGTACTCGTCCGTCGTGCCCGGCTGGTTCTGGGTGCGACGTTCGCCCACGGCGTCGGTCAGCGCCACTGCGACCAACCGGGCCGGGGTCAGGGTCAGGTAGCGGTGCAGCGTCGACACGACATCCGCCGGGCCCGCGTCCGCCGCGAGCAGGCCGCGGTCTCGCAGCGTCGACAGCCAGGCGGCCCGCTCCACCTCGTCGGTGGCCAGCTCCTCGTCCAGCGGTGCGGTCAGCAGGCCGAGCTCGTCTCGCAGCCGCACGTGGTCCCCTGCCAGGTAGCCGGCGGTCGGGGGCAGGTCATGGGTCGTCACCGACGCCATGCAGTACTCCCGCCACTGCTCCGGGGGCAGCGGCTTGCCGGCCTGGTCCATCTCGAACCAGAGGACCGAGGTGCCGAGGATCCCGCGCTGCCGCAGGTACTGCCGCACGGAGGGCTCCACCAGCCCCAGGTCCTCGCCCACCACGACCGCGTCGGCCCGTCGCGCCTCGAGCGCGAGGATGCCGATGAGCGCCTCGTGGTCGTACCGGACGTAGGTACCGGTCGACGGTGCCTGACCCGCCGGCACCCACCACAGGCGGAACAGGCCGATGATGTGGTCCACCCGCACTCCTCCGGCATGGCGCAGCACGGCGGCGAGCAGCTCGCGGTACGGGAGGTAGGCCGCCTCCTCGAGCCGGTCCGGGCGCCACGGGGGCTGGCTCCAGTTCTGTCCCACCTGGTTGTACGCGTCGGGCGGGGCGCCCACCTGGACCTGCTGGGCGTAGACCTCGCGCAGCCGCCACACGTCGGCACCGCCGGGGTGCACACCCACCGCGAGGTCGTGGACGACCCCGATCGACATGCCGGTGCCGACCGCCTTCGCCTGCGCACCCTGCAGCTGCTCGTCGGTCACCCACTGGAGCCACCGGTGCAGTTCGACCTGCTCGCAGTGGGCGTCGCGGAAAGCCGCGACCTCGGGCGAGGAGGTGTCCTGGAGCGGTCCCGGCCAGGTGCGGAAGTCGTTGCCGTGCTCCTCGGCGAGGGCACTCCACACGGCGAAGTCGCGCAGGCTTGCCCCCTCCCGCTGCTGGAAGGCGCGGTAGTCCGCCTCACGCCCGGCCGTGCGGGGAACCGCGTGAACGAGCCGCAGCGCCTCCCGCTTCGCGGTCCACGACGTGTCGCGGTCGATGGCGCCCGGGTCGCCGAGCTGCGCCCGCAGCCTCGCGCGGATGCCGTCCACGGCGGACCGCTGCGGGGGCTGCAGGTCCGCGTACTCCGGTATCCGCTCGACCCGCAGGTAGAGCGGGTTGAAGAACCGCCGCGAGCTCGGCAGGTACGGCGAGGGCTCGAGCGGCGCCACCGGCTCGGCCGCGTGCAGTGGGTTGACGAGGACGTACCCGGCCCCATGCACCGACCCGGACCACACCGCCAGGTCCGCCAAGTCAACGAGGTCACCCACCCCCCAGGAGCGGCTCGACTGCACGCTGTAGAGCTGCGTGGCGAAGCCCCACTCGGTGCGGCCCCCGAGTCGCGCCGGCAGGCCGAGCCACGGCGGGGTGACGACCACGGTGGTTCTCGACACGAGGTCCCCCGACCGGGCACCGACCGTGTGGTAGCCGAGCGGCAGGTCGTCCGGGAGCTCGAACGTCGCCTCCCCGACGAGGGCCCCGGCGACCTGTCGCGGTTGCACCCAGCGGTCCAGCTGGCGCAGGCCGCCGCGCGTCTTCCCGGTCTCGGTGTGCAGCCAGACCTCGACCGGGTCGCCGTGCGGGAGGTGGACCGGGAAGGCGTGTGCGGTGCCCTGCTGGACGACCAGGCAGGCCGGGAGCATGCGGGCCCAGCGAGCGTCGTCGCGGGCCACCAGTGACGCTGCGGCGGCCGCCGCCGTGGATGCGTCGACCTCCATGGCTGCCAGCACCGCGGTCACCGTCGCTGCCGGCACCTCCACACGGTTGCCGAGCCAGTCGTGGTACTCGGTCGCGACGCCATACGCTGCGGCGAGGTCGCGCAGGTCCTGGGTCAGCTCCGGCACGCGCCCATCATGTCTCATGGTCCCGGCACGGGTGGAGCGCGGCCATGCGGGCAACGAGGCTCCCGGTGGCGCCCCGCCGCGGCGTTCACTCCCGGTGGCTCCCGGTGACGGCGCTCACTGCCGGTGACTCCCGGTGACTCCGATGGCTCCGGTGGCTCAGCGCCGGCGGTCGCGGTTGCGGCTGGGCCGCGCCCGACCGTCGGGACTGCCGCGGAGCAGCGTGTACATCAGCCCGAGCAGTACCGCCCCCACGATGACGACCGCGACCAGCGCGTCACGGGCGAACAGCACGGCGATGACGATCGCCACGGCGTACACCGCCGGACCTGCGCGTCGCACCAGGCGTCTGTCGATGACGGGCCCCCTCACCATCCGTGCCAGTCCCCAGTCTGCGCCTTCTCCGCCGCGAAGGCAACGCGTTCGAACGTGCCGCCCTCTACCGAGCACGGAGAGTGTCGATCCACGTGTCGAGGTCTCGGGCGCGGTTGAACAGCAGCACCGCCGGTCCGTCGGGGGCGGCCTGCCACGAGCGCAGGCGCCCGCGCTTGCGGGCAAAGGAGCGGAAGTGCCAGGCGATGATGGAGTCCCGGGTCAGCAGCGTGCGAAAGGACTCGGTGTTGCCGTTGCAGACCGGCTTCTTGTCGGTCGCGCGCCGCACCGACCGCCTGACGACGCGCTGGAGCGAGAACCACCGCGGATAGTCGAGGCCCACCACGAGCTCGACGCGCGGAAGCACCAGATCGAGCCACCCGGCGTACGCGGTGTCGAGAACCCACCCGTCCGCCGCGACGACCGCCGCAAAGCGCCGTCGCTGTTCGTCCTCGACGACCGGAACCCAGTCCGGCTCCCACGTCAGCTCGTCGGCGAGGGTGAGCGGCAACCCTGTGCGTGCGGCAATCCGACGCGCGGCCGTGGTCTTGCCCGAACCGGTGACGCCGTAGACGAGGATTCGACGTGCCGGGGCGGAGCCGGTCGCTGGGGGCACGCCGAAACGATAGGCCGCTCGACCGCGGCACGTGGGCGCTCGGCGGCTACCGGTTCTTGTGGGAGCGGACCCAGGCCTGGGGGTCCTTGTCGACGGGCGGGACTCCGGTAGCGGCCTTGACCGACTCGTAACGCAGGAACGTCACGGCGATCTCGTGCCGGAGGTCGCGGTCGGCGTGGAGCCGGAAGTCCGTGAGGTCCTGGCGCTCCTCCTCGGCCATGTGGTCGCTGTTGGCGACGTTGGCGTCGGTGACCGCCTCCCACCACTTGTCGCTGCCGGCCTTGCACCGCCGCACCTTGCGGATGGCGTCGCGGATCTCGTTGTGGTCCTTGATGGCGTCCGAGACCTCCTCGTCGACGCTGTCCGCGTCGGCGGCACCCTTCCCGAGCCGCAACAGCTCGGGATAGAAGTACTTCTCCTCGGCCTCCGCGTGCGTCTCGAGGAGGATCTGGAGCCGGGTCCACAGCGCAGCCAGCCCGTCGGCGTCGTCGCGCGGGTACTCCTCGAGCACCGCGAACATCCGGCGCTGCTCGCCGTGCTGGTGAAGGATGACTTCGGTGATGTCCATCGGCGCTCCTCGCGTGGGATCCAAGGACTTGCCAGTATGCCGTCCCGAGCGGCCGGCGGGACAGCGCGGCCCGGCCCTTCACCAGGCCCAGACCCGGGGGCGCGGGCCCACCTCACTGGGGGAAGGTGCTCCAGCGCATCGACAGCCACAGCCCGGCCAGCAGCAGCACGGCAGCGAGCGCAGCGAACCCGGCGCTGATCTCGACCTCCTGTTGCTCGACCCGGACGTGCTTCGGAAGGTCCGAGAGGACGCGGTTGAGCTGGTCCGCGTCGGTGGCCCTGAAGTACTCCCCGCTGGTCGTGGCGGCCACCGCCCGGAGAGCCTCCTCGTCGACCACGAGGTAGCGGCTCGGGACGGCGTCTTCCCGCACCGTGGGGCCCCCCGAGGGCCCTTGCGCCGCGGGCACCCCGCCGAGCTGGTCCCAGGTGCACACCATCTGGCGGGGCGCGCTCGTCCCGAACCCGATGGGGTAGACGCGGATCCCGCGCGCCGCGGCCTGGGTGGCCGCCTCCTGCGGGGTCACGCCCCGCGTGTTGGCACCGTCCGTCAGCAGCACGATGATCTCCGGCGCGATGGGCGCCCCACCCGGGCTGGGCCCGCGTGGCCCCGTCGGGGTCCCGCTGGGCCGGCCCCCGCCAGCGGTGCCGCCGGGGGCCGCGTCGGCCGGCGCGACGTTGGGATCGAGCTCGGAGATGGCGTCGACGGACTTGAGGATGGCCGCACCGATCGCCGTGCCGCGACCCGTCGTCAGCGTGTCCACGGACCGGATCAGCTGCTCCCGGTCGGTCGTCGGGGCGACCGAGAGCTGTGCGAAGCCGGAGAACAGCACGAGCCCGATCCGGGTCTGGTCGTCCTGTGACCGGACGAACCGCCGCACCGCCTCCTGGGCCGCGGAAAGCCGGTTCGGGCTGACATCGGTCGAGCACATGGAGCCGGACACGTCCAGCGCGAGGATGACCGCCGAGCGGGCCACCGGGACGTCGGCGCGCACCTGGGGGCGGGCGCTCGCGACCGCGAGCAGGCCGAGGCTGGCCAGCACGAGGGCGATCGGCAGGTGCCTGCGCCACCGGCGCTGGTCGCCGGCCGCAACCCGGACGAGCGCGACGTTGGAGTAGCGGACCGCCCGCCGGCGTCGCCGTCGCAGCTGCCACACGTATGCCGCGAGCAGGGCTGCAGCGGCGAGCAGGCTCAGCAGCAGGTAGGGCTGCGCGAAGGACACGGCTAGATCACCCGTCCCGAACGCAGCACCGACAGGGCCGCCCCGCAGAGGAGCAGCAGGGTCGCAACGGCGGCCACGAGCGACGTCACCTCGTGGGGCACCGTTCGCGAGGTCCAGGTCAGCTCGATCGAGTCGTAGACCTGCGCCAGGGCTCCCGCGTCCGCCGCCGCGTAGTAGGTGCCCCCCGTCGTCCGGGCGATCGCCTTCAGGGTGTCCTCGTCGAGTGCGGTCGCGATGCTGAAGCCGTCGACCTGCAGCACGCTCCCGCTGGCGCTGCCCAGCCCGATGGGGTAGATCCGCACGCCTGCGGCGGAGGCGAGGTCGGCCAGCTCGAGCGGATCCGGCCCGTTGGTGTTCTCCCCGTCCGAGAGCAGGACGATCGCGGTGCCGCCGTAGTAGCCGATGGGCGTGTCCTGGGCGTTGCCTGCGTCAGACTGTTTGCCGACGGTAATGACCTTCCCCGCGATCGCGCTGAGCGAGGCGAGGATGCCGCTGCCGATCGCCGTGTTGCCCTGCGGCGCCAGCCGGTTGACCGCAGCGAGGACGTCGGCCCTTTCCGTCGTTGGTTGCTGGGCGACGAGCGCGCTGTCCCCGAACGCGACCACCCCCATCCGGATCCACGACGGCTGCTTGTCCACGAAGCCCCTGGCTGCGGCCTTGGCCGAGTCCAGCCGGGTGGGCTGGGCGTCCTTGGCGGCCATGCTCGTCGAGACGTCGAACGCGAGGATGACGGTGCCCTCCCGCCTCGGCTCCGCCACCGAGGCCGTCGGACGGGCCAGGGCGAGGAGCATGAGGGTGAGCGCGGCCAGCAGCAGCGCGGGGGCCAGGCGCCGTGCCCGGCCCCGGCGCGGGGGGGCGGGCGTGACGAGGCCGAGGGCGGCGAGGTCGGCGCGGCGCCGGGCCTGACCACGCAGCAGCTGCCGGTAGTGGACGAGCAGGGCCGGGACGGCGGCGAGCGCGAGGAGCAGCCACGGCCAGGCGAAGGTCATCGCCGCCTCCGTCGCCGCAGTGCGGAGACCCGCACGAGAGCCCGGACGAGGTCCTCGTCGGTGAGGATCCGGTGCAGGTCGACGCCGGCGCCGCGGGTCGCCTCGACCAGCTCGGCCTGGCGGGCCTCGGCTGCCTCCCGGAGGCGCTGCCGGAACGCCGGGTCGTCGGTGTCGACGAAGATCTGCTCACCCGTCTCGGCATCCTCCACGTAGACCATCCCCACCGCCGGCAGCTCGAACTCGCGACGGTCGCCGACCTGGATGGCCACCACCTCGT
>JBPCOG010000227.1:0-1199 GCA_051000455.1 Lapillicoccus sp.
GAGCCGATCAACCCCGAGGCGTGGATGTGGTACCGCCGCGTCATCGGCGGTGACCACTGCCCCGTCGTCGACACGTGGTGGCAGACCGAGACCGGCGCGATCATGGTCAGCCCGCTGCCCGGGGTCACCGCGGCCAAGCCCGGGTCCGCGCAGAGGGCGATCCCCGGCATCAGCGTCGACGTCGTCGACGAGGCCGGGACCTCGGTGCCCGACGGCGGCGGCGGGTACCTCGTCGTCGACAAGCCCTGGCCGGCGATGCTGCGCGGGATCTGGGGGGACCCCAAGCGGTACCGGGAGACCTACTGGTCGCGGTTCGAGGGCAGGTACTTCGCCGGAGACGGTGCGAAGAAGGACGAGGAGGGCAACATCTGGTTGCTCGGCCGGTTCGACGACGTCATGAACGTGTCAGGTCACCGGCTCTCGACGACCGAGATCGAGTCGGCGCTCGTGTCCCACCCGAAGGTGGCGGAGGCGGCGGTCGTCGGCGCCAGCGACGAGACGACCGGCCAGGCGGTGTGTGCGTTCGTCATCCTGCGCGGGGACGCCGTCCAGGAGACCGAGGCACAGGGCGACGAACTGGTCAAGGAGCTGCGCAACCACGTCGCCAGGGAGATCGGCCCCATCGCGAAGCCGCGCCAGATCATGCTCGTCAAGGAGCTGCCGAAGACCCGCTCCGGCAAGATCATGCGGCGGCTGCTGCGGGACGTCGCCGAGAACCGGGAGGTCGGCGACGTGACGACGCTGGCCGACTCGGCGGTCATGGACCTCATCAAGACCGGGATGTCGAAGGGCTCGTCCGACGAGGGGTGAGGCCCACCCTGCGGATCGGCCAGTCCCCCCGGGGGATACGATGAGCACCTGGTGAGCCGGGAAGTCTGGTCGGCGCGTGTGTCGGGTGACCCCGCGCGCGTCCGAACGTCAACCCAGCCGAAGGGTCCCCGTGGACAGCCCCACGCCCGCTCCCCGCCGCCTCTTCACCCGCAGCAGCTGGCCCGAGGCGCGATACGTCGCCTCCGCCCTGCGCACCGAGACGGTCGGGGGTGCGCTGCTCCTCGGCGCCGCGGTGGTCGCACTGGTCTGGGCCAACTCGCCCTGGGACACGGCATACCAGCTCGTGCGTGACGTGCGGGTCGGACCCGAGGCGCTGCACCTCGACCTCTCGCTCGCCCAGTGGGCGGCCGACGGCCTGCTCGCGGTGT
>JBPCOG010000050.1:0-7135 GCA_051000455.1 Lapillicoccus sp.
GCCTGTCGCGTCGCCGCGCGGCCTCGGGGGGTCCGCTGGATCAGCCCCTCCCGGACCAGGAACGGCTCGGCGACGGTCTCGACGGTGTCGGACTCCTCCCCGACGGCCACCGCCAGGGTGCCCAGCCCGACCGGCCCCCCGCCGAAGCGCCGGCACAGCGCCTCCAGCACCGCCCGGTCCAGCCGGTCGAGACCACGCTCGTCCACGTCGAACAAGGCCAGCGCCACTCTGGCGGCGTCCAGGTCGACGACGCCGCGTCCGTGCACCTGCGCCCAGTCACGGACCCGGCGCAGCAACCGGTTCGCGATGCGTGGAGTGCCTCGCGAGCGGAGCGCGATCTCCTCGATCCCGGTCATCTCGGCCTCGACGCCCAGCAGCCGGGCCGAGCGCACGAGGATGGTGACGAGGTCCTCGGTGGCGTAGAAGTCCAGGTGGCCGGTGAAGCCGAACCGGTCACGCAGCGGCGCGGGGAGCAGCCCCGCGCGCGTCGTCGCGCCCACGACCGTGAACGGTGGCAGGTCGAGCGAGATGGCGGTGGCCCCCGGCCCCTTGCCGACCACCACGTCGACCCGGTAGTCCTCCATGGCGAGGTACAGCATCTCCTCCGCGGGCCGTGCCATCCGGTGGATCTCGTCGAGGAAGAGCACCTCGCCGTCGATCAGCGAGGACAGGATGGACGCGAGGTCGCCCGCGTGCTGGATCGCCGGGCCCGAGGTGACCCTGATGGGCTGCTCCAGCTCGGCGGCGATGATCATCGCCAGCGTCGTCTTGCCGAGGCCCGGCGGCCCGGAGAGCAGCACGTGGTCCGGCGGCGTCCCCCGGCGCCGGGCGGCCTCGAGCACGAGCGCCAGCTGGTCCCGGACGCGGGTCTGGCCGGGGAAGTCGACGAGCCGGCGGGGGCGCAGTGCGGCCTCGACCTGCTGTTCGCGCTCCTCGCCCCGGGGGTCGACCACCCGGGCTGTTGCCTCGAACGACCCGTCATCCCAACGGACCTGGTCCTGGGGTCCCTGTTCGACGCGCGGCTCGCCGTCCGGCGCGCTCGTCACCGGCCGAGCTCCTGCAGCGCGGCGCGCAGGAGCGCCGACACCGTGGCGCCCTCGGCGGCCCTCGGAGCGACCGCGTCCACCGCGTCATCGGCCTGTCTGACGCTCCAGCCGAGACCCATGAGGGCCTCCCGGACCTGGCCCTGCCACGGGGCCGCCGATCGCGGGGAGCCGGGCGGTGAGCCGCTGCCGGTGACGCCGATGCGGTCGCGCAGCTCGAGGATGATCCGCTCGGCGCCCTTCCTGCCGATACCGGGGACCTTGACGAGCGCGGCGACGTCGGACCCGCCGATCGCGGCCCGGACCGTGTCGGGCGAGTGCACGGCGAGCATGGCCAGTGCGAGCCGGGGACCGACCCCGGAGACGGTCTGCACGGTCTCGAAGAGCTCCTTCTCGTCCTCGTCGAGGAAGCCGTAGAGGGTGAGCGACTCCTCGCGCACGACGAGCGTGGTGGCCAGCTGCGCACTCGTGCCGGTCGGCAGTGAGGCCGCGGTCGCGGGGGTGGTGTGGACGAGCATGCCGACTCCGCCGACCTCCACGACGACGCGGTCGAGGCCGGCGCGCAGGACGGTCCCCCGCAGTGACGCGATCACCGGACCGCGCCTGTTCGCGCCGAGCGGGTGGCCTGTTGCCGGGCGACAGCCTCGTCGAGTTGGCGCTGCGCGCTCCCGCGCCAGAGGTGGCAGATCGCGAGGGCGAGGGCGTCCGCCGCGTCGGCGGGCCGCGGCGCCGTCGTCAGGCGCAGCAGCCGGGTGACCATCGCCGTCACCTGCGCCTTGTCCGCGCGCCCGCTGCCGGTCACGGCAGCCTTGACCTCGGTAGGGGTGTGCAGGTGCACCGGTATGCCGTGTGACGCTGCCGCGAGCATCGCGACCGCTGAGGCCTGGGCGGTGCCCATGACCGTGGCGACGTTGACGTCGGCGAAGAGGCGCTCGATGGCGACGGCGTCCGGGCGGTGCCGGCTCACCCAGTCCTCCAACTCCACCAGCAGGGCAAGCAGGCGCAGTGCCGTCGGCTGGCCTGCGGGTGTGCGGAAGACGCCGAACGCGACCATGGTCAGCGGCCGGCCGAGCTCACCCTCGACCACCCCGATCCCGCACCGGGTCAGACCGGGGTCGACGCCGAGGACTCGCACCACGGCATACCTCCCTGCTCGTCGATGCCAACGCCAGAACCGAACACACGTTCGGACGTCACGGTACACAGGGACAGCCGGTCAGTGCCCGGGACGCGCCGTGCTGCTCAGTCCTCGTCGAGCTCGGCCAGCACGTCGTCGCCGATGTCGCCGTTGGCGTAGACGTTCTGGACGTCGTCGGAGTCCTCGAGGGCCTCGATGATCCGGATCATCTTGCGTGCCCCGTCGAGGTCCAGGGGCACCTCGACGCTGGGCAGGAACGAAGCCTCGGCCGAGTCGTAGTCGATTCCCGCCCGTTGCAGCGCGCTGCGCACGCCGACGAAGTCGCTTGCCTCCGAGACGATCTCGAACGAGTCGCCGAGGTCGTTGACCTCCTCGGCACCGGCGTCGAGGACGGCGTCGAGGACATCGTCCTCGGTGTGCCGACCCTTCGGCACCATGACGACGCCCTTGCGGTTGAACAGGTACGTCACCGACCCGGGATCGGCGAGGGAGCCGCCGTTGCGGGCCAGCGCCGTGCGGACCTCCGCCGCGGCCCGGTTGCGGTTGTCGGTGAGGCACTCGATGAGGACCGCCACGCCGTGCGGCGCGTAGCCCTCGTAGGTGATGGTCTGCCAGTCGGCGCCGCCGGCCTCAGCCCCCGAGCCGCGCTTCACCGCCCGGTCGATGTTCTCGTTCGGCACCGAGGACTTCTTGGCCTTCTGGACGGCGTCGAAGAGGGTCGGGTTGCCGGTCAGGTCGCCGCCGCCGGTGCGCGCAGCGACCTCGATGTTCTTGATGAGCTTGGCGAAGAGCTTCCCGCGCCTGGCGTCGACCACCGCCTTCTTGTGCTTGGTGGTCGCCCACTTCGAGTGGCCGCTCATGGACGATCCCTCACGATCTCGACGAACTGCGCGTGCACCCTCGTGTCGCCCGCCATCTCCGGGTGGAACGAGGTGGCGAGCAGGGGGCCCTGCCGAACGGCGACGATCCTACCCGCGGCCGGGCCGCCCTCCACGCGGGCGAGCACCTCCACCCCGGGCCCGACGTCCTCCACCCACGGCGCCCGGATGAAGACGGCGTGCATCCTCGACGGCATCCCGGCGAAGTCCAGGTCCTCCTCGAAGGAGTGGATCTGGCGCCCGAACGCGTTGCGCCGGACCGTGATGTCGAGCCCGCCGAGGGTCTGCTGGTCGGGGCGGGCGTCCGCGATCCGGTCCGCGAGCATGATCATCCCCGCGCAGGAGCCGTAGACCGGCATCCCCGCCCTGATCCGGGCGACGATCGGCCCCTGCAGGCCGAAGGACCGCACGAGCTTGTCCATCGTCGTCGACTCCCCACCCGGCACGACCAAGGCACGGACGTCGTCGAGCTCGGCGGTCCGGCGGACCAGGGTGACCGCGGCGCCGAGGCCGGCGAGGATTGCCGCATGCTCGCGGACGTCCCCCTGCAGGGCGAGGACGCCGATGCGCAGATCTGTCACACGGGGAGGCTACGCGGTGACGCCCGGGTGGGGTGCGCCAGCCCGGTCCCGACGACCCGCCCTCGGGGATGGGGTGCGCCAGCCCGCTCCCGACGACCCGCCCTCGGGGTGGGCTACCGTCAGAGCCCATGGACCCGTCGTCGACCGCGTCGCTGACCGGGCGGTTGGCCGCGCGCGCCAGGGAGCTCGACGAGCGGCACGCGGCCGCCGACCGGAGGTCGGCATTCGTGCTGCCCGACGGGGTCGTCTACCTCGACGGGAACTCGCTCGGCGCCCTTCCGAAGGTCGTGCCCCACGTCGTTGCCGACGTCATGAGCCAGCAGTGGGGGCAACGGCTCGTCCGCTCGTGGAACGAGGCCGACTGGTGGGGCGCGCCCGAGCGTGTCGGGGACCGCATCGGCGCGCTGCTCGGTGCCGCCCCCGGGCAGGTCGTCGCGACGGACTCCACGTCCGTCAACCTCTTCAAGGTGTTCGGCGCCGCCTCGAAGATGCACCCGTGGCGCAGCCGGGTGCTCACCGACCCGGACTCGTTCCCCACCGACCTCTACGTCCTCGAGTCCGCGGCGCGCCTCAGCGGCCTGACCGTCGAGCTCGTCCACCCCGCGGACGCGCCCGCCCGCATCGCGCGCCTCGGCAAGAAGCTCGCCCTCGTCGCGTACTCCGACGTCGACTACCGCACCGGCGAGCGGTGGGACCTCCCGGAGATCACCCATGAGGCCCACCGGGTCGGGGCGTTCGCCTGCTGGGACCTGTGCCACTCCGCGGGAGTGGTCGACGTCGAGCTCGACCTGGGCGGCGCGGACTTCGCCGTCGGCTGTGGCTACAAGTACCTCAACGGCGGCCCCGGCGCGCCCGCGTTCATCTACGTCCGCACCGAGCAGCAGGGGAGCTTCGAGAACCCCGTCGCCGGCTGGCACGGCCACGCCAGGCCGTTCTCGATGTCGCGCCGGTACCACCCCGCGGCGGGGATCGGCCGCGCCCGCTCGGGAACGCCTCCCATGCTGAGCCTGCTGGCGCTGGAGGCCGCGCTGACGGCATACGACGGGTTGTCGATGCGCGCGGTCCGCGCCCGCTCGCTGTCGCTGACCGGGTTCTTCATGCACTGCCTGCGCGAGCTGGGCGTCGGGCTCGTGGTCGCCACCCCGGTCGAGGACGAGCGGCGCGGCTCGCAGGTCTCGCTGCGGCACCCGGCCGGGTATGCCGTGGTGCAGGCACTGGCGGCCCGCGGGGTGGTCGGCGACTTCCGGGAGCCGGACATCATCCGGCTCGGCTTCGCCCCGCTCTACGTCTCGCACGCGGACGCGCTCGCCGCGGCCGACCACCTGGGCGCGGTGCTGGCGTCGAACGAGTACGAGCGACCCGAGTTCGCCGGCCGGGCGGTGGTCACCTGAGCCGGACCGCGCCGTTGCCCTTCGGTGCGCCGTTGTCCCGGTCAGGGGCGCGACAGGTGCGCAGCCTGGGCGTGGTGCCGTCCGCGAGCCGACGGAGCGCGCTACCAGCCGCGCTCGGCCAGCCGGTGTGGCTGCGGGATCTCGTCGACGTTGATGCCGACCATGGCCTCGCCGAGACCGCGCGAGACCTTGGCGACCATGTCCGGGTCGTCATGGAACGTCGTCGCCTTGACGATCGCCTCGGCGCGCTGGGCCGGGTTGCCCGCCTTGAAGATCCCCGACCCGACGAAGACGCCCTCCGCGCCGAGCTGCATCATCATCGCGGCGTCGGCCGGTGTCGCGATGCCGCCGGCGGTGAACAGGACCACCGGGAGCTTGCCCGCCCGGGCGACCTCACGCACGAGGTCGTAGGGGGCCTGCAGCTCCTTCGCGGCGACGTAGAGCTCGTCCTCGGCGAGGCCGTGCAGACGGCGCAGCTCGGCCCGGATGGCACGCATGTGCGTGGTCGCGTTGGAGACGTCCCCGGTGCCCGCCTCGCCCTTGGAGCGGATCATCGCCGCGCCCTCGGTGATCCGGCGCAGCGCCTCTCCGAGGTTGGTGGCGCCGCAGACGAAGGGCACGTCGAAGGCCAACTTGTCGATGTGGTTGGCGTAGTCGGCGGGGGTCAGCACCTCGGACTCGTCGACATAGTCGACCCCGAGGCTCTGGAGCACCTGGGCTTCGACGAAGTGCCCGATCCGGGCCTTGGCCATCACGGGGATGGACACGGTCGCCATGATGCTCTCGATCATGTCGGGGTCGCTCATCCGCGAGACGCCGCCCTGGGCGCGGATGTCGGCCGGCACGCGCTCGAGGGCCATCACGGCCACGGCGCCGGCGTCCTCGGCGATCCGGGCCTGCTCGGCCGTGACGACGTCCATGATGACGCCGCCCTTGAGCATCTCGGCCATCCCCCGCTTGACGCGAGTCGTGCCCGTCTCGATGCCGTGGTGCTGCGTCGTGGCCGGTTCGGTGCCTCCGGTTTGCGGGCGGCCCTGCCCGGCGCTGCTGCTCTCGTTTCCTGACACGTCCTGCTCCTGCTTCCCGCGCTCTTGCCCTGCGACTGCCCTCGTCGGCGCCCGGGCGGTCTCCCCCGGGCCCTCGGACAAAGGATATCGGGACAAGGATACTGGCCCCGCGCTGCTACTCGCGCAGCCCCGGCGGCAGCTCGTCGTCGAACTCGAAGGTGCGCGGCAGCTCGGCGTGGCCGGCGAGGCGGAACAGCCGGGTGCTCGCCTTGCGGCGGACCCGGCGCACGTCGATGACCGCGTCGTTGTGGAACCGTCTGGCGAGCTGGACCCGCGTCCCCGCCGCGTGGACCCGGTCGAGGACGTCCTGGACGACGGTGCCGTCCTCGCGCAGGTGGGCCAGGACATCCGGCGTCAGGGCCACGCCGAGGGCCTCGCTCAGGTCGGACTCGACGGTCTCGCGCCCCGAGGCGTGCTGGTCGGTCGTCGCGAGCGACTCGGACGCGGCCCCCGCGAGGATGAGGGCGCTGGCCGCGTCGAGTGCGCCGGAGTTGACCAGCTCCAGCGTGGCCTCGGCGCGGCGCACGAGCTGTGCGTCGAGCGCGGCGAGGGTGCCCTCCACGCGCGCATGCAGCCGGTCGAGGCGGGCCGCACTGTAGGACAGGTACCAGGCGACCCCGAGCAGCAGGGCCACGACGAGGGTCCCCTTCTCGACGCCGGTCACGAGTCGCTCCGACCCGCACGCAGCAGCCGCGCCCGCATCGGGGCCCGCTGCGCGGAGGTGCCGGTCACGAGCCGCTCCGACCCGCACGCAGCAGCCGCGCCCACATCGAGGCGCCCTCGGCGGAAGGGCGCACCCGCCCCGCTCCCGCGGTCACCGTCTCGTAGACCGCCATGATGTCGTCGGCGACGACCGCCCAGTCGAACACGTTCGCGCGGGCGCGGCCGGCGGCGGCGACGGCGAACCGGGCCCCCGCGTCGGACAGCAGGCGCACCAGCGCGCGCGCCAGGTCCTCGCTGTCGCCGTTGCGGAAGGTCGCCCCCGCCGCACCCCCGTCCAGGACCCGCACGAACGCCGGGATGTCGCTCGCCAGGAC
>JBPCOG010000365.1:0-13262 GCA_051000455.1 Lapillicoccus sp.
TCTACGGCGGCCTCATCAACAAGTCCGGTCCACCGAACGTCAGCACCGACATGAGCTGGCCCGAGGCGATGGCGATCTTCACCCAGGGCAAGGCCGTGTTCTACACCGAGGCTGACTCCCTCTACAAGAACGCCACGGACCCGGCGAAGTCGAAGGTTGCCGACAGCGTGGGCTTCGCGACGTTCCCGGCCGGCCCGGCGGGGTCCAAGCCGTACAACATCCCGTCCTGGGGACTCGCCGTCAACAACGCCTCCTCGAACAAGGACAACGCCTGGAAGTTCATCCAGTGGGCAACGAGCAAGGAGCGGACCCTCGCCGCACAGAAGGCCGGCGTGCCCGGACCGCGGGCGTCGGTGTGGGCCAGCCCGGACGGCACGTCCACCTACCCGAAGGACCTCGCGGCGGCCATCGCCACCAGCACCCAGACGGGGGTGGGTCACGACCGTCCGCAGGTCGTCCAGGTGAGCAAGGCCCGCGAGATCGTCGGCGAGCCGATCGTCGCCGCCATCACCGGCAAGGACCCGGCGGCAGCAGCCGACTCGGCCAGCACGGCGTTCCAGAAGTTCCTCGACACCGACAAGTGAGCAAACCGGGGCCGCAAGGCCCGACGACGGCGCTCCGGTGCATCCGCGTCGCCCCGTAGCAAAGGTTGGGACATGTCCGTAGCCAACGCCAGCAGCACCCGGGTGGGCCGACGACCCGTCCTCGGTCACGGGTGGTCCCGGTGGGCCAACGCCCACCTGAAGTGGCTGTTCGCCGCTCCCGCGATGATCTTCGTCGGCGTCCTCATCATCTTCCCGCTCGTGTGGACGCTCTACCTGAGCATCACCGACGCGCACGGTTCGGTCCGTGCGGAGTCCGAGGTCGTGGGCCTGGCGAACTACCTCACGGTCCTGCAGGACACCGAGCGGTTCTGGCCGGCGGTCGGGCGCACCGCGGCGTTCACGGGCGTCGCCCTCGCCGTCGAGCTCGTGCTGGGCATGTCCGTCGCCCTGTTGCTGCGGCGCTCCTTCCGCGGCGAGAAGTGGGTCCGTGTCGCCATCCTCATGCCGCTGGTCGCCACCCCGGTCGCGGTCGGCATGATGTGGCGGCTGATCTTCGACCCCAACATCGGGGTGGCCAACCGGATGCTCGGCTGGGTGGGCATCTCCCCGCAGCCGTGGCTGTCCGGCGAGAGAACCGCCCTGGCGACGACCATCCTCATCGACGTCTGGCAGTGGACGCCGATGATGGTGCTCATCCTCCTCGCGGGCCTGACGTCCCTGTCCGACGAACCCGACGAGGCAGCGCGGGTCGACGGCGCCAGCACCTGGCAGCGCTTCCGCTTCGTGACGCTCCCCCTGCTGATGCCGACCGTGGTCGTCGCCCTCCTGCTTCGCGGTATCGACGCCCTCAAGACCTTCGACATCCTCTACGCCACCAAGGGCAAGGGCGGAGGGTCGTTCCACGAGGTGGAGACGCTCAACGTCTACGCCTACGGCCTCAGCTTCGACTACAACCAGTACGGCCTGTCCTCGACCGTCCTGATCCTGTTCTTCCTCCTGATCGTCGGCTCGATGTGGGCCCTCACCTCCCGCCGGAAGGAAGCACCCTGATGACGAGCGTCGCGACGGAGTCGACCACCGCTTCCTCCCCGCCTGCGAACCGACCGCCCTCGCGGACGGTGACGGGCCGGCGGCGGCCGCGGCGCAGGACGGCATACTCGAGCTTCCGGGTAGTGGCCCTTGTCGTGGTCGTCCTGCTGCTGCTCGCCCCCCTGGCGTGGATGGTCGCCGCGTCGCTGAAGACCAACGTCGACATCTACGACTCCAGCAAGGCGTTCGTGTTCACGCCCACCTTCGAGAACTACGCCAGCGTGCTGGGGCGTGGCAACTACGTGTCGTTCATCATCAACAGCTGGTGGGTGGCCTTCGCCTCGACGACCCTCTCGCTGGTGCTGGGGACGCCCGCGTCGTACGCGATGAGCCGCTTCGCGATGCACCGCTCCGCGCTCGTCGTCCTCATGGCGCGGGTGATCCCCGGTGTCTCGCTCCTCGTGCCCTGGTACTACGTGTTCGCCAACCTGCGCCTGGTCGGCAGCTACACGGTGCTCATCCTCAGCCACATGTTCGTGGCGCTCCCCCTGGTCGTCTACATCATGATGAGCTACTTCGACTCCTTCCCCAGGGAGCTCGAGGAGTCGGCGCTCGTGGACGGACTGACCCCGATCGGCGCCTTCGCGCGCATCACCCTGCCGCTGTCGGTGCCGGGGATCGCGACCGCCGGGATCCTCTCGTTCATCTTCTCCTGGAACAACTTCATGTTCGCGCTGGTCCTCGCCGGCTCGCAGACCAAGACCCTGCCGGTCGCCATCTTCGACTTCGTCTCCTACGCCAGCATCGACTGGGGCGGCTTGATGTCGGCGGCGACCGTCATCACCGTCCCGATCATGCTCATCGCGCTGTTCACCCAGAAGTACATCGTCTCGGGGCTGACCGCCGGCGCCACGAAGGGCTAGGAGCAGCGAATGACCACCATCACCAGGGTGGAGACGTTCCTCGTCCCGCCACGCTGGCTCTTCGTGAGGGTCGAGACCTCGGGCGGTCTCGTCGGCTGGGGTGAGGCGACCTGTGAAGGGCGCTCGGAGACCGTCCGCACTGCCGTGGCCCAGCTCTCGGAGCTGCTGATCGGTGCCGACGCCCTGCGGATCGAGGACCACTGGCAGGTGATGACGAAGGGGTCGTTCTACCGCGGCGGCCCGATCCTGGCCAGCGCCGTCTCCGGTCTCGACCAGGCCCTCTGGGACATCGCCGGCAAGCACTTCGACACGCCGGTGCACCAGCTCCTCGGCGGCCCGGTCCGGGACCGGATCAGGGTCTACGGCTGGGTCGGGGGTGACGAGCCGGCCGAGGTCGCCGACGCCATCAGCGCGCAGCTCGAGGCCGGGCTCACCGCGGTCAAGATGAACGCCAGCGGGAGGATGAGCGCCCTGGCCACTGCGGCCGAGCTCAACGCCGTCGTGCAGCGGGTCGCGGCGGCCCGGGAGGTGCTCGGCGACGACCGCGACGTCGCCGTCGACTTCCACGGTCGCTTCACCCTCCCCACCGCACGCCGCGTGGCAGCCCTGCTCGAGCCGTACCTGCCGTTCTTCCTGGAGGAGCCGGTGGTCCCCGAGAACTCACACCTGATCGGCGGGCTCACCCGGGCCACGACCATCCCGGTGTCCACCGGGGAGCGGCTCTACAGCCGGCAGGAGTTCCTCCCCGTGCTCCAGGCCGGTATCGCGGTCGCCCAGCCGGACCTCTCGCATGCGGGCGGGATCACCGAGGTCCGCAAGATCGCCTCCCTCGCGGAGACCTACGACGTCCAGCTCGCACCACACTGTCCGCTCGGGCCGCTCGCCCTCGCCGCCTGCCTGCAGGTCGGGTTCGCCACGTCGAACTTCCTCATCCAGGAGCAGAGCATCGGAATCCACTACAACCAGGGCGCCGAGGTGCTCGACTACGTCCTCGACAAGACCCCGCTGTCGTTCGTCGACGGCCACATCGAGCGGCTGACCGGCCCGGGCCTGGGGCTGGAGATCGACGAGGTGGCGGTGCGCGAGGCGGACCGGCGCGGGCACGCCTGGCGCGGGCCGGTCTGGCGCCACGCGGACGGGTCGTACGCCGAGTGGTGAGCGCTCAGGCGTCGATCCGCTCCCGGTCCAGGGCCGACGCGGAGTCGATGATGAAGTCCTTGCGGGGAGCCACGTCGTTGCCCATCAGCAGGTCGAACATCTGCTCGGCGAGCTCCGCGTCGGAGAGCGTGACCCGGCGCAGGGTGCGGTGTCGGGGGTCCATCGTGGTGTCCGCGAGCTGGTCCGCGTCCATCTCCCCGAGACCCTTGTAGCGCTGCGGGGGCTCCTTGACCTTCCTGCCCCGCCTCTCCAGCGACGCCCGGGTCGCGCGCATCTCGGCCTCGTTGTAGGTGTAGATCAGCTCGTTCTTCCGGCCGCCCGCGTTGACGACCTCGAGGCGGTGCAGGGGCGGCATCGCCGCATACACCCGGCCGTCCTCGACGAGCGGGCGCATGTACCGGAAGAACAGCGTCAGCAGCAGGGTGCGGATGTGAGCGCCGTCGACGTCGGCGTCGCTCATGATGATGACCTTGCCGTAGCGGGCGGCGGCGAGGTCGAAGCTGCGGCCCGAGCCGGCACCGATGACCTGGATGATGGCGGCGCACTCGGCGTTCCTCAGCATGTCCGTCACGGACGCCTTCTGCACGTTGAGGATCTTGCCGCGGATGGGCAGCAGGGCCTGGTAGTCCGAGGAGCGAGCCAGCTTCGCGGTGCCCAGCGCGCTGTCCCCCTCGACGATGAACAGCTCCGAGCGGGCGACGTCCTGGGTGCGGCAGTCGGCGAGCTTCGCGGGCAGGGACGAGCTCTCGAGGGCGGTCTTACGCCGCTGGGTCTCCTTGTGCAGCCGGGCGCTGATCCGGGACTTCATCTCGGCGACGACCTTGTCGAGCAGCAGCGCCGCCTGCGCCTTCCCGCCCCGCTTCGGCGACACGAGGTGCTCGGTCAGCTGCTGCTCGACGACACCTGCGACGATGGCGCGCACGGCGGAGGTGCCGAGCACCTCCTTGGTCTGGCCCTCGAACTGGGGCTCGGCGAGACGCACCGTGACGACCGCCGTGAGCCCGGCGAGGATGTCGTCCTTGTCGACCTTGTCGTTGCCGACCCTGAGCCGGCGCCCGTTGGTCTCCAGCTGCCTGCGGAACACCTTGAGCAGGGCCTGCTCGAAACCGGCCAGGTGGGTGCCGCCCTTCGGGGTGGCGATGATGTTGACGAACGAGCTGACCCTCACGTCGTAGCCGGTGCCCCACCGGACGGCGACGTCGATGCCGCACTCGCGTTCGACGACAGCCGGCGCCAGGTGCCCTCTCGCGTCGAGGACCGGCACCGTCTCGGTGAAGGTGCCGGAGCCCTGCAGGCGCCACACGTCGGTCAGGGCCGGGGCGGGGGCGAGGAACTCCACGAACTCGGAGATGCCCCCCTCGTGCACGAACGTCTCCTCGCGGGGGGCATCGGCGCCGGGCGTGCCGGGCAGGGCGCGCTCGTCGCGGATGACGAGGGCGAGCCCCGGGATGAGGAAGGAGGTCTGCCGGGCCCGGTCGGCGACCAGGTCGTAGTCGAGGACCGTCCCGGCCTCGAAGATCTGCTCGTCCGGCCAGAACCGCACCCGCGAGCCGGTGCGCCCCCGGGGCGCCCGGCCGACCACGCGAAGCTCGCTGTTGTTGACGTATGCCGTGAACGGCGCGTCCGGCGTCCTCGCGCCGGCGTCGGTGAACACCCCCGGCTCGCCGCGGCGGAAGCTCATCAGGTGGGTCCGGCCGGAGCGGTCGACCTCGACGTCCAGCCGCGCCGACAACGCGTTGACCACGGAGGCACCGACCCCGTGCAGGCCACCCGATGCCGCGTACGAGCCACCGCCGAACTTGCCGCCGGCGTGCAGCTTGGTGAAGACCACCTCGACGCCGGTCAGGCCGGTGCGTGGCTCGAGGTCCACCGGGATCCCCCGGCCGTCGTCACGAACCTCGACCGACCCGTCCGCCGAGAGGATGACCTCGATCCGGTCACCGGCCCCGGCGAGCGCCTCGTCGACGGCGTTGTCGATGATCTCCCACAGACAGTGCATGAGGCCGCGCTGGTCGCGCGAACCGATGTACATGCCGGGCCGCTTGCGAACCGCCTCCAGGCCCTCGAGGACCTGCAGGTGACGCGCGGTGTAGTCACTCGCCGGGGCTGCCGACGGGCGAGGGCGAGCGGTGGCCACGGACCTTCCCTTCACTGCCTGCTGCCGGCGCTCCTGGCTGCTGCCCGCAACCCGGGGTAGGACGGAGGCTATCGGGTGCCGGCACGGCATACCCGCAGGCTCGCACGCGGCCGTCAGGCCCTCGCCGCGGACCGGGGCAATCCGTGCCGGGGCCGGGAAACGAACCAGTTACGTGCACATCACGAATCGACATGACCTGTCCCGTTTCAGCCCCGAATGCCCGGTGGGAACGATTGGGCGTGCTTGACTGTTGGAACCGGAGCACGGAACGCCGCACCAGCAGATGAACCGGTGGCGTTGGCTGAACGTCATAGCGGTATGACGGGCGGGAGCCGCGACGCGGCGCCCGCTCACGGAAGTGGAAGAGAGAAGGCAGACGTGAACACGACTTTGGCCCCGAGCTTGAGCGCGGCGGACCGGTGTGACCGGTGCGGTGCGCAGGCCTACATTCGCGCCCGCCTTGTCAACGGAGGCGAGCTGCTCTTCTGTGCCCACCACGGGCGCCAGCACCTGCCGTTGCTGCAGGCCAAGGCCAGCGAGATCCAGGACGAGAGCGGTCGGCTCGTCGGGACGGACGGAGCGGCCTGAGGGCACCGGCGACGCACCGGTGGCGCCCTTGACGGCCAGCGCATGAGCGTCACGGTCCTCACCGGCCTGGTGATGCTCGTCGGTCTCGCCGGCATCGTCGTGCCCGTGCTGCCCGGGCTGGTGCTCATCTGGCTCGCCACCGCACTGTGGGCGTTCCAGCACCCCTCCTCGCTCGCGTGGGTCGTCTTCGGCGTCGCCAGCGCCATCTACGCCGTGGGCGTGCTCACCCAGTACCTCGTGCCCGGCCGGCGGATGCGCAGGGCGGGGGTCCGGACCTCCACACTGCTGCTCGCGGTGCTCCTCGCGGTCGTCGGGTTCTTCGTCATTCCCGTGCTGGGCGCCGTCCTCGGTTTCGTCCTCGGGATCTTCCTCGTGGAGTACGCGCGGACGCACCGCTCCCGACCGGCATGGACGTCGACGAAGGTTGCCCTGGGGGCGGTGCTGACGTCGGTGGGGATCGAGCTGCTGGCTGGCTTCGCCATCATCACGACATGGGTGGCGGGGCTGTTGCTGCTCGGTCCGGGCCACTGATGCTGGCCGGGTCACCAGTCGTTGCGGCGGCGGTGCTCCCAGCGCTCCTCGAGACGCTGCATGAACCCCGCGGTGCCCTTCTGCCCCTTGGTGCCGCGCCGACTGGCCCCACCTGCCTGGCGCCGCACCGTCCCGTCCCTGCCGACGGTGCCCAGGGCGGGCTTGCTGTGCTGAGGGGCGAAGGCGTAGGCGCCCCCCGCCACTAGCAGGGCGAAACCGGCGGCTCCGAGCCAGATCAGCTGGTTGACGGCAGAGAGGACCACGAGGGCGAGGCCGGCGATGCCAGCCACGGCGCCGAGGACCAGGCGCCGTCTGCCGTGGCGCAGGCCGTGGTTGGTGATCTTCGTCGCGAACTGGGGGTCCTCCGCGTACAGCGCCTGCTCCATCTGCTGGAGCATCTTCTGCTCGTGTTCCGAAAGCGGCACCGTGACCTCCTCGACCAGCGCGTCATGTAGTAGGACGTCCGGCGATCCCACAAAGTTTCACCGGAAGCCACTGATGAGATCAGGATAAGTCGCCGCGCCGCCGGTGGGAACCCGAACCCCCAACGTACCCCTGTTCCGGCACGAGTGAGGCGGGCCGCACTGCCCCCGCGCCGAACCTGGCACTGGCCCGGTCGACGGCCCTGTCAGCATCGCGCCAGCCGTGGTCCGGCTCGTCCAGCAGGCCCTGCAGAGCGGCCGTGCCGGCGTCCACCAGGCCCTCCATGCGCACTCCCACCAGCCGGATCCTCGCCCGCTGGAGCCCGAGGGACTCGAACAGGGCTCTGGCCGTGACGAAGATGTCCCGCGAGACGTCGGTGGGGTCACGCAGGGTCCGGGACCGGGTGATCGTCGTGAAGTCGGCGAAACGCACCTTGATGGACACGGTGCGTCCCATCATCCCGGCGGCCCGGACCCGGGCGGCGGTCCGGTCGCTGAGCTTGAGCAGCTCCCGTCGGATGACCACCGGATCGTCGATGTCGTAGGCGAAGGTCTCGTCCGCCCCGATGCTCTTCTCCCGGCGCTGGGGGGCCACCGGGCGCTCGTCGCGGCCCCACGCCAGGTTGTGCAGGTGGGTGCCGGTGCTCTCCCCCAGCGCCCGTCGCAACGTGGCAGCCGGGGTGTGCGCGATGTCGGCGACGGTGCGCAGCCCGAGCCGGGTCAGGGTCTCCTCGGTCCGCTCACCGACCCCCCACAGGGCACCGACCGGGAGCTGGTGCAGGAAGCCCAGCGTCTCGGCCTCGGGCACGACGAGCATCCCGTCGGGCTTGGCGAGCCCGGAGGCGAGCTTGGCGACGAACTTCGTCGGCGCCACCCCGACGGAGCAGGTGATCCCCTGTTCGTCGGCGATGGTGTCCCTCAGCTGCTGGGCGATCGTCCGGGGAGAGCCCAGCCGCCGCCGGGCCCCCCCGACGTCGAGGAAGGCCTCGTCGAGGGAGAGCGGCTCGACGAGGTCGGTGACCGAGGCGAAGGTGGCCATCACGGCCTCGGAGATCGCGGCATACCGGCGGTGGTCCGGCTCGAGGACGATGCCCTGCGGGCAGAGCCGGCGGGCTCGTGCCATCGGCATGGCGGAGGTCACCCCGTAGGTGCGGGCCTCGTAGGTCGCGGACAGGACCACCGACCTGTTCCCGCCGCCACCGATGATCACCGGCCGACCCTGCAGGTCGGGCCGGTCGATGAGCGAGGCGGACGCGTAGAACGCGTCCATGTCGACATGCAGGATGGGGCAGCCGGAGTCGTCGGGAAGTCCGTCGGCGGTGCGCGACGGCCGGGCGTACTGGCGCCGGCTCATGGCGCGCCGAGGGGGCTGGGGCGGTTCGTCCGGTCAGGCGAGGCGGGCCAGGACATGCAGCCCCGCTCCGAGCGCCCCGAGGAAGGCGTAGTGCGGGTGCTGCGAGATCGCCTGCTCGAGGTCGAGCAGGGCGGTGCGGTCGGTCTCGCTGTCGACGAGGCCGGAGGGCACCAGGTCGCTGAGCACCCGGACGCCGTGCGACTCCTGGCCGACGAACCCCGCCGCGGAGAGCAGGGCCTCGAGCTGGTCGAGGTCGAACCGGCGCGGGAGCGGGTCTGCGGGCCCCCACCGGCCGTCGTCGCTGTCAAGGGCGGTGCGCGCCGCGGCGAAGTCCCCCGCCAGCGCCTTGGCGAGGACGACGGCGAGCCGTCCCGCGACCAGCAGGGACAGGTGGCCGTCGTCGGCGAGGGACTCGGCGACTGCGTGCAGGGTGGCCTCAGGGTCGTCGACCACCTCGAGGACGCCGTGGCAGCAGACGAGATCCGTGTCGCGGTCCGGCAACACGTCGGCGAGGGTGTCGGCGTCGCCCTGGACGGCGCTGATCCGCTGCGCGACACCTGCCTCGGCCGCCCGGCGCTCGAGGGCGGCGAGGGCGTCCGGGCTGGGGTCGACGACAGTGACGTGGTGACCGAGGCCGGCCAGCGGCACTGCCATGCCACCGGTGCCCCCACCGAGGTCGAGGACACGCAGGGGGCGCCCGAGCTCGTCCTGGCGGCGGCCGGCGAGTCCGCCCACGGTCGCCCAGACCGCGTGAGTGCGCAACGAGGTCGTCGCCCGCCCGGTCCGGCGGTGCTCGTCGGCCACCTCACGCTCCCTCGGTCCGACCCCGCTGCCCAGGCCATCATGACGTGCCCAACCCTAGTGCCCGGAGCTTCCCGGACTGGAGTGCCACAGCTTGCGCGGGGCCACCCCGAGGTCGCCCGCCTCAGCTGCCGGGTGCTCCGGTACGGCACCGCCGTCGGCGAGCCGGCGGGCGGCCCGCACATCCCCACCTGCCGGCTTGATGTCGGCGTACGGGGACTGCGTGAACCCCGATGCGTGCACGAGCACCCGGCGGCGCGAGCCACCACCCATCCCCCCGGCCCGAGTGCCGCGTCCCTGCGGGCCTGCCCCCGAGGCCCCCGGGACAGGCTCTTGCCGGTCAGCTGGCCCGGCCGTGGGTCCAGAGCGTCCGTCCGCCGTCTCAGCTACAGCGAGCGCCGCCTCGGCGCGGGCGACCACCCCGCGGTCGGCCTCGACGAGGGCGGTGTGCACGGCGTCCAGGCCACCCCGTGTCCACGCCTCCCAGAGCCCGGAGAGCTCCCAGGCGCCGGTGGCCCGCACCGAGACCCCCCGGGGACCGGTGCGGCGCACCACCCCGCGAACGAGCAGCATCCACGAGTGGAAGACGGTGCCGGCGTACGGACCCTGCACGTCCTCGAAGAAGGTCGTGTCGACCGGGCCGGTGGCGTCGTCGAGGGTGAGGAAGACCACCCGGCGCCCGGAGCGAACCGGAGGGGTCTGGGTCGCGACCTTGACGCCCGCCACCCACACCTGCCCCCGGTTGCGTGCCCCGAGCAGGTCCCTGGCGCGCGTCACACCGAGAGCCTGCAGCAGCGGGACGTAGAACTCGACGATGTGCGTGCTGGCGTCCAGCCCGAGGATGTCGAGCTCGGCCCGCACCCGCTCCGGACCGGTCATCTCGGGCAGGCCGCTGCCTCGCTCCAGCTCGGGCGCATCCCCCAGGTCGAGGGTCAGCTGGGTGGCCTGCCGGTATGCCGGGACGACGGCCTGCGCGGCCTGGGACTGGGCCGCGGCGAGCGCGGCGACGTCAGTGCCCCTGGCGCCCCCGGCCCCTGCGCCGCCACCTCCTGCGCCGTCACCTCCTGCGCCGTCACCTCCTGCGCCGTCACCTCCTGCGCCGTCACCTCCTGCGCCGCCAAAACCCGGGGCGCCGCGACGGGACCCGCGCCCTCCCGTCCCGGCCACCGACCGGGACCAGCGCTCCAGCTCTCCGACGTGCAGGAGCAGGTCGCGGCGGGTGATCCGCCCGCGCCGGCCCAGCCCGGCTCCCAGCCGGGCTCCCGGGTCGGCGCGAAGGCTGCCACCACTCTCGTTCCCGCCACCACGCTCGTTCCCGCCACCGCGCTCGTTCCCGCCACCGCGGGCACCACGGCCGCCGCCGAATGCCTCGGTGCCCGCCAGCCCACCGATGCCGTAGATCGAGTCGAAGCCACCCGCGAGCACGAGCCGTTCGAGGACCGGACGCGAGACGTGGGCGCGGTTGCAGAAGTCGGCGAGACCGAGGTAGGGCTGCCCGGCGACGATCCGGGCAACCTCGGTCGCACTGATCCCGGAGACGTCGGCGAGGCAGAGCCGGATGCCGTAGTCGCGGGCGTCCGGCAGGTCGGGGTCCGGTGGTGCCTCCTGCGCCCGCGGGTCCCGGTCCCACGCCGCGACCTTCTCGATGGTGTACCCGCCAGTCGAGACGTTGACATCGAGCCCGAGGATGACGATGCCGAGGCTGCGGGCGTCGTCGAGGATGAGCCGTTTGGGGTACATGCCCGGGTCATGGGTGAGCACGCCGGCGAGGAAGGCAGCCGGGTGGTGGGCCTTGAGCCATGCCGACTGGTAGGTGGGCAGGGCGAAGGCCGCGGCGTGGGCCTTGCAGAACCCGAAGGAGGCGAAGGACCTCAGCACCTCCCAGATCCGGTCGACGTCGGCCGGTGGGTAGCCCCGGGCCCGTGCCGCCGGTCGCCACCAGGCCTCGACCTCGAGCTGGCCCTGGGGGGAGCCGAGTGCTCGGCGGACCTCATCGGCATGGGCGAGGCTGACCCCCGTGGTCTCGGCGACGATCCGCAGGATCTGCTCATGGAAGACGACGACCCCCTCGGTCTCGGCGAGAGCCGGGATGAGGGTGGGGTGGAGGTACTTCGGCTCGGCCCACCCCTGCCGCGCGTTGAGGAACGGCACGATCATGTCGGACTTGACCGGCCCGGGCCGGAAGAGCGAGATGTCGACGATGAGATCCTCGAACGTGCGTGGACCGAACTTGCCGATGAGCTCGCGCTGACCCGGGCTCTCGATCTGGAAGCAGCCGAGGGTGTGGGTAGAGCGGATCAGCCGGAAGGTGGCGTCGTCGTCGAGGCGGACCTGCGTCTGGTCGTCGAGGTCCACCCGGACGCCGTCGACCCGGCGGACCTCGTCCACCGCATGAGCCATCGCGGACTGCATCCGGATCCCGAGGACGTCGAGCTTGAGCAGGCCCAGGGTCTCGACGTCGTCCTTGTCGAACTGGCTCATCGGGAACCCGAGCCAGCTCGCCTCGACCGGCGTGCGGTCGAGCAGGTCCGAGCTGGACAGGACCACCCCGCAGGGATGCAGGGCGATGTGGCGAGGCAGGCCGTCGAGGCGTTCGACGAGGTCGAACATGAGGTCGAGGCGGGGGGTGTTGAAGCCGCTGACCCGCAGCTCCGGCAGGTCGGCGAGGGCGTGCCGGACGTCGCGGGCGCTGATGTGCGGGAACGCCTTGGCCATTGCGTCGACCTCCGAGGGCGGCATCCCGAGGGCAGCGCCGACGTCACGGATGGCGTGCCGGACGCGGTAGCTGTCCATCATCGACACACAGGTGACCCGCTCACCACCGAACCGGGAGAGGATCTTCTCGTAGATCTCCGTGCGCCGGGCCGACTCGACGTCGATGTCGATGTCGGGCAGCTGGGCACGCAGCGGCGAGCAGAACCGCTCCATCAGCAGGCCATGGCGCAGCGGCTCCACCCCCGAGATGCCGAGCAGGTAGTTGACGAGCGACCCGGCCCCGGACCCGCGGGCCGCGACCCGGATGCCCATCTCCTTGATGAGGTCGACGACGCTGGCCACGGTGAGGAAGTAGGTGGGGTAGCCGAGCGTGGCGATGACCTGGAGCTCGTCCTCGAGCCGGGAGGCGACGGCGGCCAGCTCGCTCGGGATCTGGTGGGGGTAGCGCGCGGCGATCGACTCGCGACACCTGCGGGCCAGTACCTGCTGGGGGTCCTCGTCCGGTCCGATCCCGAGGACCACCGGCTCGGGCAGGTGGACGGAACCGATGCCGAGGTCGGCGCCCGCGTCCTGGACGCACTCCATCGCGAGGTCGACCGTAGCGGCGAGCAGCGCCCTGGCTCCCTCCCGGGCCAGCGTGTCACCGCCGCTGACCCCCGGTCCGCAGGCCTGGACGACGTCGCAGGCGACGGCATACATCGCCGATGTCGGGCTGAGGTGTCCGGCGGTGGTGACCCGGTCGAGATGGCGCACGTCGAGCGCGACGAGCCGGCGCGCCGCGTCGAGGACGTCGACGGTGGCCGCCTCGTGCGGGTCGACGTGCCGGACGGCCGCGGTGAGCACCACCCGGACCTGCGCCTCCCTGGCCAGCCCGAGCAATCGGGCCGCGTGGCCGAGGCTGGCCGGTGTGCTCTCCGGGCCGCCGTGACAGACCACCTCGATGGCGACGCCGTCGCGGGGGAGCAGCCGCTGCCCCCGAGCGAGCGCGGCCCGGGCCCAGGCGGGGTGTCAGGCACAGAACGCCCCGCCCACATCCGAATCCCGGCCGCGGAGGAAGAA
>JBPCOG010000201.1:0-4291 GCA_051000455.1 Lapillicoccus sp.
GTCCCGGGGTTCGAGCGGGGCCAGATCTCGTGGAAGGCGTCGACGGGGGCGTGGGAGACCGCGGGCGGGGTCGGCATCCGGTGGGGGCAGATCGGTGGTCCCGCCGGGGCGCTCGGTTTCCCGACCGGTCCTGAGGCGGCAGCCGCTGGTGGTGTGGTTCAGCGGTTCGAGCGGGGCCAGATCTCGTGGAAGGCGTCGACGGGGGCGTGGGAGACCTCGGGCGGGGTCGGTATCCGCTGGGCCCAGATCGGTGGTCCCGCCGGGGTGCTGGGGTTCCCGACCGGTCCCGAGGCGGCAGCCGCCGGCGGCGTGGTCCAGCGGTTCGAGCGGGGCCAGATCTCGTGGAAGGCGTCGACGGGGGCGTGGGAGACCTCGGGCGGGATCGGGATCCGGTGGGGGCAGACCGGCGGTCCCTGGCCGGGTGGCCTCGGCTTCCCGGTCGGCGCCGAGTTCTCCGGGAAGGACGGCGGGAGGATCCAGTCCTTCGAGCACGGCGCGATCTACTGGAGCGCGGGAACCGGGGCATGGGAGACTTCCGGGAACATCCGCGACCAGTGGGCGGCCAGTGGGTTTGAGTACGGGTGGTATGGCTACCCGGTTGGGCCCGAGCTGGACTACCTCGGCGGACGTCGGCAGGACTTCCAGGGCGGCGCCCTCCTGTGGAACGTCCAGCAGCTCGTCCTCGACGCACGGCGCTCACCGGTGGCCGCGAGAGACGTGTGGGCGACCTGGCGTCCCGGGTGCCCCGTCGGCCCGGAGTCCCTGACGCTCGTCCGGATGAACTTCTGGGGCTTCGACGGCGCTCTGCACCGCGGTGAGATCATCGTCCGGACTGACCTCGCCGGGCGCGTGGAGGCGATCTTCGCGGCTGCCCTCGCGGATCGCTTTCCCATCCGGCAGATGTGGCGCGAGGACTTCTTCGGCGGGGACGACCCCCGGTCGATGGCCGCCGACAACACGTCGGGGTTCAACTGCCGGCAGGTCGTCGGGGGCAGCGGGATCTCGCCGCACAGCTACGGCATCGCCGTCGACGTGAGCCCCGTGGAGAACCCGTACTGGGCAGCCGGACGGTGGTGGCCGAATGCCGACTACACGAACCGCGGCTGGGTGCGGCCCGGGATGCTCTTCAGCACCTCGGCGATGACGCGGGCCTTCCGGGCCAACGGCTACGTCTGGGGCGTGACGATCCCCGACTACCAGCACTTCGAGTTCGTGGGATGAGCCTCTCCGGCCGATCTCCTCACGGCCGAGACAGTGTCAACGCGTCACTGCCGGTCAGCGCGACCCGGTAGGACCCGCGCAGGCGCACCCTACCGGCGCCGCCGTCGAGGACGGTGCTGCCGTCTTCGACGGTCAGCTGCAGCCCTTGTCCTCGGAGGCTGCACTTGCAGGTGCCGAAGAGGACCGTCCCCGGCACGCCGTAGCGGACGGGGTAGTCCGGGGTTCCCACGACGTCCAAGGTGACCACCTGCTCGTGCAGGGCGCCGCGCAGCAGCAGGTTCGAGAAGGGGTCTTGGCGCGCCTGGTTGACCTCGATCGGCCCGGCCAGCGAGAAGCTCGACGGGTTTGTCGGGCTGAAGAAGGTCGGGGACGGCGACGCAGTTCGTGAGATTGGGCTCGTCAGGGAGCCCGATCCGGTGGGGGTGAGCGGCGTGGTACTCGGCGGCGTGGTACTCGGCGGCGTGGTGCCGCTCGACGCAGTGGTGCTGCTCTGAGTGGTGGTGCTGCCCTGAGTGGTGGTGCCGCTCGGTGTCCCCGGCTGGTCCGCGTTCGCCCCCGTGGCCGGTGCGCTCGAGGCCGAGTCGCGCGACGAGGTCGCCGGCACCGGCGCCCCCGCGTTCGGCACGTCTGTGCATCCTCCCACCGCCGCCGCAATGACAAGAGCTGCGGTGGCACGTCTCAGCACGGACGCGCCGGATGCCGCTCCTGACCCCACCCACGCAGGCTACGCCGATCTCACCAGCGTGACGTCGCCGCCGCCATGAGGTCACCGAAGAGCGCACCCTCGTCCACGGCATACCCGCGCCTGGTGAACCACCCGCAGATGTTGTGCACGTCGCGCTCGAGGTACTCCGGGCCGTGCGGGTTGCCGATGACGTCGACCACCTGCGGCCAGTCGATGAAGACGAGCCGCTCGCCCTGCAACAGCACGTTGTAGGGCGAGAGGTCGCCGTGAGCCCACCCGTGCAGGGCGAGGCGACTCATCGTGTCGCGTACCTGCTCGAACAGCTCGGGCAGCAGCCGCGCCGGAGGCCGGGTCTGGACCAGCCGCGGGGCGGCCGTCCCGGCGTCCCCGATGAACTCCATCAGCATCTCCGCCCCGGTGAGCTGGACTGGGTACGGGACAGGCAGGTCGAGCGCCCACAGCCGGCTGAGGGTCTCGAACTCCGTGTGCGCCCACTGGCCGCTGATGAGGTCCTTGCCGAACGCCGTGCGGGTGGCCATCGCCCGCATCTCGCGGGAGCGCCGGACCCGGCGGCCCTCGAGGTAACCGGCGTCCCGGTGGAACATCCGCCGCTCGTGGCTGCGGAAGCGCTTGGCCGCCATCAGGGCCTCTGGCACCGGCTTGCCGTCACCGGCCGGCACCCACCGGCGCACGACGTGGACGTCGGCCTCCTTGCCGGTCTTGAGGACGCCGAGGTCGGCCTCGACCGCGCCGAGGGCCGTGATCACCCATCCGGGCCTGGGCTGGGGACCGTGCAGCGCACCGTCCCACGACGACCAGCGCTCGCCCTCGGGCGGTGCGTCGGGAAACGAGTCAGACGAGAGGTCTGGGTACTCCTGGGAACGTGACACTGGTGGACTCCGTCGAGAGAAGGGACTGGGTGCGGCCAGCACCCGGGACAGTCGTGGACATGTCGGCCCTCCTTGGTCTCGTGGACGTCGACCTGCACGCCGGTATGCCGTGCGGTCGCCTCCCAGCGTCGCGGACCCGGTGCCGCCGGGGCAACCGGTTTTCCCGACCGAGCGTTTCCCGACCGCTGTCCCCGACCGAGCCTTTCCCCGACCGAAGGCACCAAACAGTCGCCGGAACGGACAAATCACCTCCCAGATCCACCAGTCGGTGCCTTCGGTTGAGGGCCTTCAGGGTGGGGCAACCGGTACGCCACCGACCGACCCTCTCGACCGGGCGCACCAACCGGCTGCAATAACGGACAAGCCGTCCTCGGGTTCCACCATCTGGTGCCTCCGATCGGGAAGGGTGGGGGTGGCTTCCCCGAGGCGCCGGCGGCGACTGCGCAGTGACGGGCGCCCCGGACACGGGCGCACTCGGCATACTCACCGGGTGGTGGTTTCTTCCCCGAGGGCAAGGTGGCGTCCATGGCACGACTGCAGCTGACCGACGGCCTCTCCGACGACCAGGTCGAGCTGGTCAAGCTCGTCCGGGAGTTCGTCGAGGAGCAGATCATCCCGGTCGCGACGGAGCTCGAGCACAAGGACGAGTACCCGACCGAGATCGTCGAGGGAATGAAGGCGATGGGGATCTTCGGGCTGATGATCCCCGAGGAGTACGGAGGGCTCGGTGAGTCGCTGCTGACGTACGCCCTCATCGTCGAGGAGATCGCCCGTGGCTGGATGTCGGTCAGCGGGATCATCAACACCCACTTCATCGTCGCCTACCTGCTGCTGCACCACGGGACCGAGGAGCAGAAGCAGAGGTACCTGCCGCGGATGGCGACGGGCGAGGTCCGGGGGGCGTTCTCGATGAGCGAGCCGGGCTGTGGGAGCGACGTGTCCGCGATCAGGACCAGGGCCGTGCGAGCTGCGGCCGGTTCCGACGACTGGACGATCGACGGCCAGAAGATGTGGCTCACCAACGGCGCCTCGGCGAACCTCGTCGCGGTGCTCGTCAAGACCGAGACGGGGGCCGAGTCCGTCTACCGGAACATGTCGACGTTCCTCGTGGACAAGGAGCCTGGTTTCGGCGAGATTGCTCCCGGCCTGACCGTGCCGGGGAAGATCGAGAAGATGGGATACAAGGGCGTCGACACGACCGAGCTCGTTCTCGAGGGCTACCGCACGACGAGCGGGCAGATCCTCGGCGGCGAGCCGGGCGCGGGCTTCTACCAGATGATGGACGGGGTCGAGGTCGGCCGCGTCAACGTCGCCGCCCGGGGCTGTGGGGTGGCGATGCGCGCCTTCGAGCTCGGCATCGCCTACGCGCAGCAGCGTGAGGCGTTCGGCAAGAAGATCGCCGAGCACCAGGCGGTGCTGTTCCGGCTGGCCGAGATGGGCACCAAGGTCGAGGCGGCCCACCAGATGATGGTCAAGGCGGCCCGGCTGAAGGACT
>JBPCOG010000104.1:0-14388 GCA_051000455.1 Lapillicoccus sp.
AGCAGGATGCCGAACACGATGCTGCCAACATGGCCGACGTCGGTCAGCGGCCGCGCCTCTTCGCACACGGGCGGGCAGTAGACGATCGGGAAGCCGTTGGTCAGCGCTGCCCAGCCGGCGCCGAGGATCCCGACGCTGGCGACTCCGCTGCCGTTGCCACGAGCGCCCGCCATGAAGGAAATCGCCCACCAGAGCTGGATGAGCGCAATGCCGACAAGCGTTGTCGCCTCGGTCAGACTCATCGTCCCGTGCAGGTCGAACAGGCCGACGCCGAAGTCGATGATGATGTGCAGCACGCTGAAGAACATCGTCGCCAGGCCGACCCAGAGCCATACCGGCATCCGCCAGTCGCGGCCGGACCACGCGAGTGGTTCGCTTCCCACGTACCCGCGACGGGGTGCCTCGGCGTTCTCACGGGCGCCGGACATCGGACGGACGCACCCCCTCGAGCTGGGTCAACCCGTAACCGAAGACGGCGAAGAGGAGCATCCACCCACCGATACCGAGGGGACCGGCGGTGAAGGATCCCGCGATCGCGGGGGTGAGCGGGAAGAAAACGTAGATGCCAGGAGCAAGGATCGCGGCGGGGAGCCAGCGAGTGCCGGCGAAGGCCGATGCGTCCTGCCGGAGCTGCGTCGTTCCGGCGACGACGAGGCTGATGCCTATGAGCAGCACCGGTGGTCCGTACAGGTTCTGCGCCAGTGCTGCGTGATTGGAGTCGCCGGCCGCGTATACCTGGTCCGGCCAAGCCAGCAACACGGCTGCCTGGACGCCGCCGATGATCCCGGCGGCGAGGCACCACACCCCGGGGCCGCGCGCCACCCCCGTGGTCGAGCCCGGCGTGAGTGTCGTCGTCGACATCGTGGCCCTCCTTGGGCGGGTTGCGTTCGTCCGATCTGGCCTTGTCCGCGGCCCGCAGGTTGCGGGCCCACTGCGGTTCGTGCTTCATGCCGCCGCCCGAGCCCCTGACGCCCTAGCCGGTGCTATGTTAAGGTTGCTTGATGTTCCGGCTACCTTAGGACTTGTCGAGTGTCTGCGCAAGAGCGTCCCGTGTGGCCCGTCAACACGGTGGCGCTGCTGGGGCAGGCGTACAGCAAGCTGGGGTTCCAGATCGCGCACGGCGTCGTCGGGGCCGGCTTCCCGCAGAGGCCCTCGCACTCGGCAGTCTTCGCGCAGATCAAGGTCGAGGGCTCCCGTCTCACGGAGCTGGCACGAGGGGCGAACATGACGCCTCAGGCCATGGGCGAGCTCGTGGACGAGCTAGAGGAGCTCGACTACGTCGAGCGTCAGCCGGATCCGACCGACCGTCGAGCGAAGCTCATCGTCCTCACTGCGAGAGGAAGCGCTTGCGTCGCTGCCGGGGTTGCCATCATCGACGGCCTTGAGGAAGGCATCAGCTCCGTGCTGGGTCAGGAACGTCACGGGCTGCTGCAGGAGATGCTCCAGAAGCTGATCGCAGTGGAGTTGCCTGCGCCGTCGGGTGCCGGGCATCCGAAGAGGACGCGGCCTCGGTCGGGCGGCGCCGGCAGCTGAACGGCCCGCTTACATGGCCGCAGCCTGGCTCCCTGACGCTCAGGAGGGGGGTCACGTCGACAGCGAAGCCACACAGCGGTCGGGTCATCGGTACAGCCGGCATGCGCTGATCACGGCACGCAGCTAGAGATGGATGCACCGTCGGCCAACTGTCGTCGAGCGCATAAGGGTCGAGCGCACATCGCACGCTCGACGAGGCATCTCGGGCGCTGGAGAACCCTCGTCTGACCTGGATCATGTGGAGCGGGTGACGAGAATCGAACTCGCGTAGCCAGTTTGGAAGACTGGGGCTCTACCATTGAGCTACACCCGCGCGCGACCCGACTGCTTGCCGGTCACGGGGCGATAGCCTAATGGCCGCGGTCGCGCGATCAGCAATCCGGAAACCCGCAATGGCCGGTATGCCGGGTGCGCAGCGACGGGGTATGGCGCAGCTTGGTAGCGCGTCCGCTTTGGGAGCGGAAGGCCGTCGGTTCGAATCCGGCTACCCCGACACGAGCGGGCCCCGTCGGAGGACCGGCGGGCCCGCTCGGGCAGCGAGGTGCCTCAGAACGAGGCGGTGCCGTTCGGCGTGCCAAGTCCGGTCGGTCCGTCCCAGCCGGTCTTGCTGGCGCACCAGGACGCGCAGCTGCCGTTGCTGCCCGCCGTCACGTCGAACAGGGCGCTGGGGTTCGCGTACGGGATGGTGTTGGCGTAGCCGGCTGTGTTGCCGCTCAGCGCGTAGACCGCCGCGATGATCGGTGCGGAGAGGCTGGTCCCGCCGTACTGGGCCCACGACGAGCTCGAGCGTGAGGTCGGGGCGTACACGGCCAGGCCGGTGCTCGGGTCGGCCACTGCGGAGACGTCGGCGATGGCGCGGCCGCTGCAGCTCGTCATCGTCGTGGTCTGCCCGGCCGGCGCCGTGTTGAGCGTGGTGCAGCCGGACCCGGACCCGTTCCATGCCGACTCCGTCCACCCACGGGTGTTGGCGGCCGCGAACAACGACGTGCCACCGACCGCCGTCACGTAGTGCGACGACGCCGGGAAGCTCCCGCCTTGGTAGCCGTTGTCACCCGTGGACGCGGTCACCGCGACGCCGAGGTGGTTGTAGTAGCTGCCGTAGCTCGTGTCGGACACGTCACCGCCGCCGTAGCTGTTGGAGATCGCCACCACCCCCGGCTGCCGCGCAGCGGTGTTCACTGCGGTCCCGAGGTTGGCGAACGAGGCGGAGCTTGCCTGGACGAGCACGATCTTGCAGTCCGGGCACGCCGCCGAGACGGCGTCGAGGTCGAGGGCCTGCTCGTCGGCCCAGCCGACGTCGAACCGCGGCAGCGACGTGCCGCCGCTCTGGTTCATGATGCGCAGGCAGCCGTTCGCCGTCGTGCATGCGGGCAGTCCCCACTGGGAGCGGTAGACGCCGAGGTCGCGTTCGGCGTTCGGGTAGCCGTAGGCGTCGACGATCGCGACGGTGCGTCCGCCCGACTTGAGGCCGGTGAGCTTGTAGGCGCTCTGGATGTCGGCCGGCGTCTTGCCGGAGATGGCGCTCGGGGCGGCTCCCGGGGCAAACGGGCTCACCGACTCCCCGGTGGCGTCGTCGACGAGCTTGAGGGCGTGGCACGTCGCGACGTCCGGCGGGGTGACCGCCGAGCAGACCTTCTTGCCGTGGCTCTTCCCGGTGGGGGACGCCGACGCCGTCGTGGTGGCGGCGGTGGCCAGCCCCACCGAGACGGTCACAGCGAGGGCGACGGTTGACACTGACCTGCGCATGGTGCTCCTGTTCCAACGGTCGGACAACGGCATCGGACAAGGGCATGGCCGGGAGGCGAGGGCTCTCCTGTCGTGCCCCCAGCATCCACCCGGCGGCGCGGTACGGCCACCGGAACGGCAGATCCCGGCGGCGGGGGCGCTCCGCCAGCAGCCGCGACCGCGTTGGGCCCAACGGCGGTCAACGGCTAGCATTGGCTCTCGGCGCGGTCGGCCGCTCGCCCTGAGGTCGTGGTGGTGCGGCGTTCCGCCACCTCTCATCCCCACCACACCTGGAGCAGCCCCAGTGAAGAGTGCCGTCGAGACCCTCAACCCGACCCGGGTCAAGATGACCGTCGAGGTCCCCTTCGAGGAGCTCAAGCCGAGCCTCGACGCGGCATACCGGACCATCAGCCAGCAGATCCAGGTGCCTGGCTTCCGGCGGGGCAAGGTGCCGGCCCGCATCATCGACCAGCGGGTGGGTCGCGGGGCCGTCGTGCAGGAGGCGGTCAACGAGGCACTGCCGAAGTTCTACGGACAGGCGCTCGACGAGAACAGCGTCCGGCCCCTCGGACAGCCCGCGATCGACGTGACCGAGGTGCCGGCCGAGGAGGGCCAGGAGCTGAAGTTCACCGTGGAGGTCGACGTCCGGCCGGAGATCGCCCTGCCCGACTTCGAGGGGCTGCAGGTCCAGGTGGACGAGGTCACCGTCACCGACGAGGACGTCGACGAGCGCCTGACGACCCTGCGGGAGCGCTTCGGCACCCTCGTCGGCGTGGAACGCGCGGCGCAGGACGGTGACTTCGTCTCGCTCGACCTGTCCGCCGCGATCGACGGCGAGGAGATCGACTCCGTCAACGGAGTCTCCTACGAGGTGGGCACCAAGAACATGATCGAGGGCCTCGACGAGGTGCTCGTGGGCATGGTGGCCGACGAGACACGGACCTTCACGGCCCCGCTCGCCGGCGGCGAGCACCAGGGCAGCACCGCCGACTGCACGGTCACGGTCCAGTCCGTCAAGGAGCGGGAGCTGCCGGCGCTGGACGACGACTTCGCCCAGCTGGCATCGGAGTACGACACGCTCGAGGAGCTGAGGCAGGACGTCAGCAGCCAGGCGGAGACTGCCAAGAGGTTCGCCCAGGGCGTCCAGGCCAGGGACAAGATCCTCGACCACCTGTTGGACACCGTGACGATCCCGGTCCCGGACGGCATCGTCGATGCCGAGGTCAACTCCCACCTCGAGGGCGAGAACCGGCTCGAGGACGACGAGCACCGCGCCGAGATCGCCGCCAACGCCCGCCGGGCGCTCAAGGTCCAGTTCCTCCTCGACGCCATCGTCGAGAACGAGCAGATAAGGGTCGAGCAGCCGGAGATCATCGAGTACATCATGATGTCCGCCCAGCAGATCGGCATGGACCCCAACACGTTCGCCCAGAGCATCGACCAGCAGGGGCAGGTGCCGGCGATGGTCGCTGAGGTCGCCCGTCGCAAGGCCCTGGCCCACGTCCTGGGTAGGGCCACCGTCGTCGACAGTGCGGGCGAGGAGGTCGACCTCGAGCGGATCAACGCCGGGGACGCCGTCCCCGGCGACGACGATGACGCCAGCGACGACGCCGGCGAGGCCGTCGGCGACGACGCCGGCGACGACGTGGTGAAGGACGGGATCGAGGAGAAGGTCTGACCTCCCGCCCCGCACGGCCGGCCCGGCGCTGGCACCGGATCCCGCTGCAGGCGCGTGTGCGCTGACGGCGAACAGGGCCCGGATCGGGGATTGGCGCATCCACCCCGGACGTTAGGGTCAGTGTGCGCGCGACCGGACCGAGCTCGGGTCGCGAGCGGACCCTTCAAGGATGGAGACATGGTGAGCCACAGCAGCGACATCGTCGGCGCCGAGGGCATGCCCGGTGGCGGGCTCGACGATCACATCTACAACCGCCTGCTCAAGGAGCGGATCATCTTCCTTGGCTCTGACGTGCGCGACGACAACGCGAACGCGATCTGCGCCCAGATGCTCCTGCTGGCCGCGGAGGACGCGGAGAAGGACATCTGGCTCTACATCAACTCCCCGGGCGGCTCGGTGACAGCCGGCATGGCCATCTTCGACACGATGAAGTGGGTGCCGAACGACGTCGCGACGGTGGCGATGGGCATGGCCGCGTCGATGGGGCAGTTCCTGCTGAGCGCGGGCACCGCGGGCAAGCGCTACGCGACCCCGCACGCCCGGGTGATGATGCACCAGCCGTCCGGTGGCATCGGCGGGACCGCCAGCGACATCAAGATCCAGGCCGAGCAGATGCTGCACATCAAGAAGCAGATGGCGGAGCTGATCGCCGAGCACACCGGTCAGACGCTCGACCAGATCGAGAAGGACTCCGACCGCGACCGCTGGTTCACCGCCGCGGAGGCCAAGGCGTACGGGTTCGTCGACCACGTGTACAGCCGGGCCGAGCAGGCCGGGGGCAAGCCCGGCACGCCCGAGGACAACCCCGTGACCGGCGACAAGTGAACCGACCAGACGCACCATTGGAGAAGCAATGACTGTCAACGAGCACCTGTCCCCGGTCGTGTCCGCCGGTGGTCGCCGGCACGTCCCGTCACCGGTCGGCCGCTACATCCTGCCCCAGTTCGAGGAGCGCACCTCCTACGGCATGAAGCGCCTCGACCCCTACACCAAGATGTTCGAGGACCGGATCATCTTCCTCGGCGTGCAGGTGGACGACGCGTCGGCGGACGACATCATGGCCCAGCTGATCGTCCTCGAGTCGCAGGACCCGGACCGGGACATCCTCATGTACATCAACAGCCCCGGCGGCTCCTTCACGGCCATGACGGCGATCTACGACACGATGCAGTACATCCGCCCCGACGTGCAGACCTTCGTCGTGGGGCAGGCCGCGTCCGCGGCCGCCGTGCTCCTCGCCGCCGGGGCGCCCGGCAAGCGGTTCGCCCTGCCGAACGCGCGCATCCTCATCCACCAGCCGGCGCTGGCCAGCGGCGACTTCGGGCAGGCGTCCGACATCGAGATCCAGGCCAACGAGGTGCTGCGGATGCGCACCTGGCTCGAGGAGACGCTCGCCAGCCACTCCGGCCGAACCCCCGCACAGGTCAACGAGGACATCGAGCGCGACAAGATCCTCTCGGCCGCCACCGCCAAGGACTACGGGCTCATCGACGAGGTCCTGCTCTCGCGCAAGGCCTCCCTGCAGAAGTGAGCACCGCGCGCCCGAGGTGAGCACCCGGCGAGGTGAGCACCCGGCATACCGAGGTCCGGCGTTTGTCCGCCCTGAGCGGACAAGGGGCGACTCGCGGGGCGGGCTCGCGTGTAATAGGGAGCGAAGGCGATGCCGGACAGGTAGCCTCGGCCGGGCAGCGGATCCAGTCAGCGCATTCTCGCAACGCAGGTCAGGGAGGCACGACGTGGCACGTATCGGAGACGGCGGCGACCTGCTGAAGTGCTCGTTCTGCGGCAAGTCCCAGAAGCAGGTCAAGAAGCTCATCGCCGGTCCGGGCGTCTACATCTGCGACGAGTGCATCGACCTGTGCAACGAGATCATCGAGGAGGAGCTGGCCGAGTCGGCCGAGCTCGGCCTCGACGAGCTGCCCAAGCCGCGGGAGATCTTCGACTTCCTGCAGACCTACGTCGTCGGCCAGGACGTCGCCAAGCGGGCGCTCGCCGTTGCCGTCTACAACCACTACAAGCGGATCCAGGCCGGTGAGTCGGCTCCCAAGAAGGACATGGAGAGCGTCGACATCGCGAAGTCGAACATCCTGCTCATCGGACCGACCGGGTGCGGCAAGACCTACCTGGCGCAGACGCTGGCGCGGATGCTCAACGTGCCGTTCGCGATCGCCGACGCGACGGCGCTGACGGAGGCCGGGTACGTCGGCGAGGACGTCGAGAACATCCTGCTCAAGCTGATACAGGCGGCCGACGTCGACGCCAAGAAGGCCGAGACCGGCATCATCTACATCGACGAGGTCGACAAGATCGCCCGCAAGAGCGAGAACCCGTCGATCACCCGCGACGTGTCCGGCGAGGGGGTGCAGCAGGCGCTGCTGAAGATCCTCGAGGGCACGACGGCGAGCGTGCCACCCCAGGGCGGGCGCAAGCACCCGCACCAGGAGTTCATCCAGATCGACACGACCAACGTGCTGTTCATCGTCGGCGGCGCGTTCGCGGGCCTCGAGAAGCTCATCGAGTCCAGGTCCGGCCAGAAGGGCCTCGGCTTCGGCTCGCAGCTGCACACCGCCAAGGACCTCGGCGAGTCGTACGCCGACGTCATGCCCGAGGACCTGATGAAGTTCGGGCTCATCCCCGAGTTCATCGGCCGCCTGCCGGTCATCACCACGGTGAGCCCGCTCGACCGTGACGCCCTCGTGCAGATCCTCACCGAGCCGCGCAACGCGCTGGTCAAGCAGTACCAGAAGATGTTCGAGATCGACGGGGTGGAGCTCGAGTTCACCGACGATGCCATCGACGCGGTGGCCGAGCAGGCGCTGCTGCGTGGCATCGGCGCCCGCGGGCTGCGCGCCATCATGGAGGAGGTCCTCCTGCCGGTCATGTTCGACGTGCCGAGCGAGGACGACATCGCCCGCGTGGTCATCTCCCGTGAGGTCGTCCTCGACAACGTCAACCCGACGATCGTCCGCCGGGAGGCCCCCGCCCGGGCCAAGCGCCCGCAGCGCAAGCAGTCCGCCTGACGCCGGCGGGCGGCGCGGCATACGCCGGTATGCGGTGTGGTGGGCGCTCAAGCCCGCCGCTTCAGGCCGATCCTGACTGCGCCTCTCGCCTCAGCGTCGATCCGGTCGGTCGGCGCCGGCGATGAGCCAGTCCTCGATGCGGCCCATCTCCTCCTGGTCCAGCTCCGGGATCTCGTCGCGGTGGGCTCGCTCCGCAAGGTCGTCCGGCACGGCCACGCCATACCGCTCCACGTAGTAGGCGAGGTCCTCGGGCCAGACATATGTGCCGTCGGTGTGGATGTTGATCTCGGAGACGTTCGTCTGCCGCGGGTCGAGGACGTCGTCCGCGCGCTGGGTCGTCGCGGCGACCACCGGGCAGTCGCGCAGGTAGCGAGCCACCTCCGTCCGCGCTCGAGAGGGCAGCGAACCGTCCGCTGCCGCGGTCAGGTCCGGTCCCTGCGGGTAGCCGTGGCGCAGCTGACGGTAGAAGCCGAGGGACTTCATGGGCGGGTACCTCCTCCAGGCACGAACCTGACCCAGCTGCCGGTGTTGTCCGCAGCCTGGGGGCCGATGGTGGTCTTGCCGCTCGAATAGATCCACAGCGTGTCGCTCGACGCCTCGACGGCCACGCCCATCTTGTCAGCGAGGCGTTGCGCGATGCCGTTCTCGGTGGCGCCGGTACTACAGCTGAGCAGCCGGATGTCCTCGCCGGCGTAGTCGGGCTGCGATGTGATGAGCTTGCTGAGGAGGCGATGGTCCGCCGGTACCTTCCGGCCGTCGGAAAGCGCGATCTCGACGATGTCGGGAGCGCCGTGCAGCTTCGCGTCGTAGACGCCGGGCTTGCCCGGGATCTTCTCGGCGTAGTACGCGATAGCCTCCGACCCCGGAAACGTGTTGATCGGCATCGCCGCGGCCTCGGCGTCATCCAGCGTGGTCACCACACCCGCGCGACATCGTCGAGCTTCGATCCGGCGCCGACGAGGTTCTCGACCGCCTCGAGGCCTTTCACTCCCGCCTTCGCGCCTTTCGACCAGCGGAGGCAAGGGTGCCGCCGCCGAGGGTGACGACGGCCAGGACGATGTCCGGGAGGAGGTGGCCGCGGTGAAGAGTGCCTCGGCGTCCTCGGCAGCATGGCCAGCTTGCAGAGGTCGACGAGGGCCTAGAACACCCCGACGAAGACGTCCCCGACGAAGGCCAGCCCGGACTCGAGCCAGTTGCGGTGGGCCGGCGCTCCGGCGCAGGCGGTCCGGACCTCGTCAGGGCGCCAGGCGTCCGAGCCAGAGCCACCCGGCCAGCGCCGCAAGTGCGAGCACGGTCACCGCGACGTGACCGGCTAGCGCCAGCCGAACCACAAGCTGCGAAGCGACCGCCACCGCCAGGGTGACACCGCTCACCACCGCGACCCGGCGGACACAACGCCGATAGGTATGCCGTGACACCTCCAGCGCCGGTGGCGCCGCTGCGAGCAGCCCGGTGGCCACGTGGGACAACAAGACGCAGACCGCAGCGGGAACGGCCCACCACGAGAAGACACCCGGTACCTGCACCACCCACAGGACGCCCAGTCCGGTCCAGGCGACCAGCGGCCACACCGCATCCGCCTCCCGCACGAGCAGCACGGCGGACGGGACCAGGACGAGCAGCCAGGCTGAGATGCCGGCGCCGGCGAGGACCGCACAGCCGATGAAGGCGGCCGGCGTGAGGACGACGACGAGGCCGAGGGCAACCTGGTCCCGGCCGAGCTCCTCGGAGCGACCCAGGGTGTAGGTGCGACGCACAGTGCGCTGTCCGGGCGTCTTCGCTCCCCGCGTAGTCATCGCCGGACCATCCTGGGCGCAGCGGCGCGGCGGGAGACGTCGCGCAGCACCTGGTCCATGCTGGCCGGGCCGCGCCACGCCACCACCGGGACGCCCGTCCTGCGAAGCTGGCGGACCTCATGCTCCCGCAACAGCTTCCGGATCCGCCATGCGAGCGCGGTGGGTTGCTGCGAGCCGCTCTCCCACAGGTGGTCTGGCATCGTGTCGACGACGACCGTCGTCATTCCGCGGGCGGCAACCGCACAGACGATCGCGACCATGGAGGGGTTGATCAGCGGCGACAAGATGATGACGAGCGATCCGCCCCTCAGTCCGGCCGTCGCGTGCCGCCCCTCGTCGCGGCGCTCGGTGGCGGGCCGGATGAGCGCGAGGGTCCCCAGGACCCGGCGCAGGTGGGCGCTTCCGGAGCCCGTGCGCAGCCGCGGCACGCCCTCCGCGCCTGCCACCCGCAGGCTGACCCGGTCCCCGATCCGCAGGTAGTGCTCCGCCATCGCCCCAGCGGCCCGGACCGTCACGTCCAGGCTCGTCGGTCGCCCGTCGACGCCCTCCCGGGGGCCGAGGTCGCTGAAGGCGTCCACGAGCAGGACGACCTCGGCATCCTCGTCGGCGTAGGTCGACGACACGTGCAGCGACCCGGTCCGCAGGGACACCGGCCAGTGGATGCGGCGGAGCCGGTCGCCCGCGTGGAACGCGCGGATGCTGCTGAACTCGCTCCCGGTGCCCAGCCGGCTCGACCGGTGCATGCCGACGAGACCCTCGGGGTGCGGCACCGGAGCCACGGGGTCGAAGGCTGCCGGTGCGGGCAGCGTCGTCAGGGTGAGCTCACCGACCGGCACCGGACCGGTGCGGTAGGCCGACCACGACGACGTCACGCTGCACCTCGCGGGCCCAACCGTCCGGACCCCCCACCGGGTGCTGCGGTACGCCACGCGGGCGTGCAGCGGACCTTCCGGCGCCCCCTCCCCGACGGCGACCGCCGTGGCGCCGTCGGGAGGTTCGTGGTTGACGAAGAGGATCGGGGCCAGCGCGAGGATCGCGTCCTCCGCGCCTGGGGGCATCGTGATGGCCGAGTCCCACAGGCCCGCCTCGCCCTCGCCGAGGGTGTCGTGGGACACCCGGGTCGCGAGGCTCGGCACGGCGCGTGGCCGGCTCAGCCAGGCCCAGGTGGCGACGACGAGCAACGGCGTGGCCAGCACGAGCAGGTCCGCGCGTCGCAGCAGCACCGCGCACAGGGCGCCGGCAGCGCCGAGGGCCACGGCCCGATGGTGCGTCGAGGTGCTCGACCACTCCGGCATCCGGATGGAGCTGCGGACGACGCCCGCGCCCGTCGCTCCCGGGCGGACCCCGCTCACTCCCATCGCTCCCGTCGCTCCCGGGCGGACGGCGTCGCAACGGTGGACAGGATGGAGGTGACGACCGACGCGCCGGAGACGCTGCTCATCCACAGCTCCGGCTTGACGGTGACCCGGTGCGCGAGCACGGGCACCGCCACCGCCTTGACGTCCTCGGGGGTGACGTAGTCACGACGCTGCACCACGGCATACGCGCGGGCGCACAGCATGAGGGCCAGCGACCCGCGCGGTGACGCGCCCATGAGCACGTGGGGGTGTCGGCGGCTCTCCGCCGCGAGCGCGACGCAGTACCTGCCCACGCTGGCGTCGACGGTCGTCGCCTCGATGGCCGCCTGCATCGCGAGCAACCCCGCGGCGTCGGTCACCGGGTTGAGCTCGACCTCCTCACGCTGGCGCTCCATCCGGCGGCGCAGCACGTCCCACTCGTCGGGCGCGGAGGGGTAGCCGAAGGAGACACGCATGAGGAAGCGGTCGAGCTGCGCCTCGGGCAACGGGTAGGTGCCCTCGTACTCGACGGGGTTCGCTGTGGCGAGGACGTGGAAGGGCTGCTCCAACAGGAAGGTCTGGCCCTCGACGGTGACCTGCTTCTCCTGCATCGCCTCGAGCAGTGCTGACTGGGTCTTCGGCGGGGTCCGGTTGATCTCGTCGGCAAGCAGCATCCCGGTGAAGACGGGTCCCGGCCGGAAGCTGAACTCCCGCTCCCTCTGGTCGTAGATGAAGGACCCGGTGAGGTCGCCCGGCAACAGGTCGGGCGTGAACTGGGCCCGCTTGAAGGCCAGCCCGAGGGTCTGCGCGAACGAGCGCGCCGCCAGCGTCTTGCCCAGACCGGGGAAGTCCTCGAGCAGCACGTGCCCGCCGGCGAGGACCGCGCTGAGCACCAGGGTCAGCGCCTCCCGTTTGCCGATGACGGCACGCTCCACCTCGTCGAGGATGGCGCCGCTCAGCTGGGACACCTGCGGCAGCGGCATGCTCACAGCGACTCGATCCTGTCCAGGAGGTGGTCGAGTGCAGCGAGGTCGGTCAGCTGCTCGGCGCGCGGTGGGCCGGTGAGCAGTGCGAGGACATCGGGCGGCAGGACCTCCCGGGCGCGGTCGTGGTCCTCGGCGACGACGAAGCCGTGCCGCGCGAGCACCCGGTCGGAGGCGACCCGGCACAGCAGCGCGTGCAGGTCGCGGGCGACGGCGGCGGCCGCCTCGGTGGTCTCCGGGGCGCCGGCGAGCCGTCTCGCGAGGGACGCGACCTCGTGGTCCGCCCCCCTGCCCAGGCCGGTTGACGAGACGACCCGGGGCGGCCAGCGGCCGGACGAGGGGTGGGCGACGGTGTCGAGAAGGCAGAAGACGAGGCTGGCGCCGGCGAGGACCGTGGCGCCGAGGAGGGGCACCGAGGGACTGAGTCCCAGCGCCCCGAGGACGAGGACCGTGGCGGCCCAGGCGGCCAGCGTGCCAGCCACCCGCTGTGGCCACGGTGAGCGGTGGGAAGCCTCCGCAGACGTGCTCACCGGGGTCGCCCGTCAGTCCCCGCCGCGCCGCGCCGGGCGGTGTCAGGTACGGCGGGGGTGCCAGCCTCCGCCCGCTCCGCCGCCTGCGCGGCGGCAACGAGCTCGAGATCGAGGTGCAGGCGCCGCAACCTGTCGACAGCAGCGGAGCGGTGGGCTTCGGTGAACGCGTGCCGGGAGAACCGCGCCTCCCGGTAGAGCTGGCAGAGACCGTCCAGCGACGGACGGTCGACCGCCCACCTCGACAGCACCCGGGTGGTGTACTCGCTGGCCGTCTCGGCCGCCCGGCGGGGGAGACCCACGGCCCCGGCCGCGTCCTCGAGGCTCAACCAGCACGCGACGATGGCGTTGCGGGCGTCGCCCTCGGCGAGGAGCGCCATCCGCGACGGCGCCGACTCGGTCAGCTCGTCCGGGATCTGGGGCAACGGGTCGAACGCGGGCTGTTCCTCGTGCCTCACCCGCCAGCGAGGGGCGGCCCGCCACGCCGCCCGGAGGAGAAGGAGCAACACCATGACGACGACGGCGTAGAGCACCAGCTGGATGAGCAGGGCGACCAGTGGGGGAAGCTCGATGCCGGTCAGGGCCGGCGGCAAGTCCGTGGACCGGGTCTGGGGAGCGATGGTGACCGCCGTCGCGGGACGGTTGGACGCTGTCGGGCCGGGTCCGGGTGCCGCGCCGGGCCGCGAGACGAAGTCCACCGGCCCCGACGAGGTGGCGAGCACGAGCAGGGTCAGGGTGACAGCGAGTCCCGCAACGACGAACGTGGCGAAGCGTCGCGGGACCGTCAGGGTCATGGCGGGGACTGCGCCGGGGGCAGCAGCACCGCGTCGCGGACCTCGAGCGCGTCGGCGTGCGCGTAGTCGAGCACGCTGATCCGCCCGGCTGCCCTGAGGTCGTGCTCGGCCGCGCGCACCTGCGCGAGCGCGGCTGCCGGCCCGGCGAGCACGATCGACGCGACCTCGGCGCGCATCCCCACCTTCGCCTCGGACTTGACCTTGCGCACGGCCGACAGTGCCTCGCCGACCCAGGTGAGCAGTTCCGGCTCCGCTTCTCCCGCAACGGATCTCAGCTCCCGAGCCACGGGCCACGGGGCGCGGTGGATCGACCCCTCCTGGAACCAGGACCACACCTCCTCCGTCGCGAAGACGACGACGGGGGCCAGCAGCCGGAGGAGGACCTCGAGGGCGATCCGCAGCGCGGCGCGAGCCGAGTCGGCGGCCGTCTGGCTGACCTCCCCGTGCCGGCCGCCGTACGCGCGGTCCTTGAAGAGCCCGAGGTAGTCGTCGCAGAGGGTCCAGAAGAAGGTCTCAGTCACCTCCAGGGCCCGGGTGTAGTCCATGGCCTCGAAGGCTGCGGTGGCCTCGTCGACGACGTCGGCGAGGGTCGCCAGCATGGCCCGGTCGAGCGGCTCGCTGACCGCCGCCCGCAGCGCACCCGGGATCCTGTCCGCGACGCCAGCAGGCTCTCCGGCGTCCGGGGCGGCGGCGACCTCGGCGACCTCGCCGAAGGACAGCGCGAACCTGCTCGCGTTGAGCCCCTTGCTGGCAAGGCGACGGCCGACCTTCATCTGCGCGGTGTCCAGGGCCGCGTCCGTCCCGAGACGGGCCGAGGCGGCCCAGTAGCGGACCGCGTCGGTGCCGTGCTCGACGAGCATGCCGATCGGGGTGGTGGCGTTGCCCTTGGACTTGCTCATCTTCTTGCGGTCCGGGTCGAGGATCCAGCCGTTGATCGTCGCGTTCGCCCAGGGGAGCGAGTCGTGCTCGAGGTGGGCGCGGACGACCGTCGCGAA
>JBPCOG010000214.1:0-3730 GCA_051000455.1 Lapillicoccus sp.
GGTCCCCCGTCACCCGCCACACGAGGGCGTCGACGACGAAGCCGCCGTCGAGGGGCAGGCCGGGGAGCAGGTTGAAGACGCCGACGAAAAGGTTCGTGAAGGTGAGTGCGCCGACGAGCAGGCCGGCGACCGGGTCCGCCACGACCCCCTGCAGGAGGTGGCCGACCCCGGCGAGGGCGAGGTTGGCCACGGGGCCCGCGACCGCGATCGCCGCGCTGGCGCCGGGACGCGACGTCGAGCTGTCATAGACCGTGTGGCCGCCCCACAGGTCGGCAACCACCCGGTCGACGCGGTAGCGGAAGCGGCGCGCGACCACTGCGTGCGCGGCCTCGTGGGTGAGGACTGACACGAGGAGGAGCAGCGCGTATGCCGCGGCGACGGCATACCCGAACCACCCGGGCGCGGAGGGGTCGATCGGGTGGCTCACCTGCGGACCGAAGCTGATGATGATGACCACGGCGATGACGGGCCAGCTGCGTCCGATGTAGACGGGTACGCCGTGCACGCTGGCCAGGCGCCAGCCGTACGCGGGGGCGCCGGCCGGGGCAGCGGAGGACATGGGGGGACACTACGTCACGTTCCCGGACCAGAGCCGGGCCGTCCGCCGGTGCCGGCGGGCCGCGCGCGGGTCGCCGAGGGCTGTCGGTGCCGCGGCATACAGTGCCGAGCATGGTTGCCGCACTGTCCCCGAGCCGGGCCGCTGACTTCATGCAGTGCCCACTGCTCTACCGCTTCCGGGTCATCGACCGGCTGCCCTCGCCGCCGAGCCCGGCGGCGGCCCGCGGCACCCTCGTGCACGCCGTCCTGGAGCAGCTCTTCGACCTACCAGCTGCCGAGCGGACGCTGGCCGCGGCCACCGCCCTCGTGGCGCCGCAGTGGCAGCAGCTCGTCGTGGCCGAGCCCGAGCTGGCCGAGCTGCTCGACGCCTCCGAGGAGGGGGTGGAGGACGCCTGGTTCGGTGAGGCGGTCGGGCTCATCGAGAGGTGGTTCACCCTCGAGGACCCGACGCGGCTGCAGCCGGCCGAGCGCGAGCTCTACGTCGAGGCCGACCTCGACGGCCTGGTCCTGCGGGGCTACGTCGACCGGCTCGACGTCGCACCGGACGGCGCGCTGCGGGTCGTCGACTACAAGACGGGGCGGTCGCCGTCCGAGCACTTCGAGGGCAAGGCGCTCTTCCAGATGAAGTTCTATGCCCTCGTGCTGTGGCGGCTCCGGGGCGTGGTCCCCCGGATGCTGCAGCTGGTCTACCTCGGCAACTGCGAGCTGGTGCGCTACTCGCCCGACGAGGCGGACCTGCTCGCGACTGAGCGCAAGGTCAAGGCGCTGTGGCTCGCCATCGAGCGGGCGGCCGCGACCGGCGACTGGCAGCCGCGGACCTCGCGGCTCTGCGACTGGTGCGAACACCGGGCGCTGTGCCCCGCCTGGGGCGGCACCCCCCCGCCGCTGCCGGACGGGGCCGCCGAGCGCGCCCTCGACCCGCGGGTGACCGGTCTCGTCGTGCCCGCCGACGACTGAGCCCTCTGCCTGCGCGCTGCCTCGTGGTGGCGCTCGCGCGGGTGGGTGGGCATTGCGTCCGTCCGGTCCGGCTCAGCGCTGGTCGACCATCACCTCGATGGTGTAGTCCTGCGCCCGGTAGGAGTGGTCGCCGTACTCGACTGGCCTGCCGACCGCGTCGAACGCGCTGCGTGTCATCGTCAGCACCGGCTCGGAGACACGCAGGCCGAGGTTGCGCCGTTCCAGCGCAGTGGGCGGCCGGGCTCCGATGCTCTGGTGGGCGACCACCGGTCGGATGCCTCGGTTGCGCAAGGCGAGGTAGAGACCGTGCTCCTCGAGCTCCTCGCGGGAGATGTCACTGCTGGGCGGTGGCAGCCAGTTGCGCATGATCGCCAGGGGACTCTCCCCCGCCAGACGCAGCCGGGTGACCGCCAGCAGCAGGGTGTCCGACGGCAGGTCGAGCGCCTGCGCCACCTGGGTGTCCTCGAGCAGGTCGTAGGAGAGCACCACTGTGCGTGGCTGAGTGGCCGACTTGGCAAGGTCGTCGTAGAGGCTGGTCAGCTCCGCCCGGCGGTGGACCTTGCGGCGCGCGACCGTCGTCCCCAGTCCTGGGCGGCGCAACAGCAGCCCCCTGCCGACCAGCTCATGGATGGCTCGCCGAACGGTGGGCCGGGAGAGCCCGAGTCTGCCGGCGAGCGCGAGCTCGTTCTCGAACGGGTCACCGGGCTGGAGCCGGCCGTCGGTGATCGCGTCATTGAGCTGCTGGGCGAGCTGGTGGTAGAGCGGGACCGGCGATGCCCGGTCGATGCTCACGGACAGCTGCTTGGCCATGCGGCGAGAGTATCCGGTCCGGCGCCCGCCGGATGCCCGCTCGTGTGGTGGACTCGTGAAAGTGGCTAACGATCGGACATATGAATGTCTTGACAAACTGCGAGGGACCCAGACATGCTCGCTCCCATCATGTGGAGCAGTCAACGAGGACCACGGGGGGTCCGCCGGCAACGGCTGTGGACGCCGACCGCCGAGCGGCTCCGGGCGCTGACCGCTGCCCGCCCCGCGCTGCACCCTCCGTCGGGTGACGGTGCGGAATGACTGCTCGTTCGGCACGGCGTCCCCCCACCCCCGTCAGGAGAAACCAGTGAAGACACCTCGTCTGGCTCGGACAACCGTCGTCGTATCGGCCGCCATGGTCGCCCTCGCAGGGTGTGTCCAGAGCAGCGCCCCGTCCGCGCCACAGGGCAGCGGGGGGTCGTCGGACAAGAGCCTCACCGTCTTCATCAGCGGCGGCGACAACGTCAGACAGCTCTGGCAGGACTCGCTGGCCCCCGCGTTCTCAAAGGCCAACCCCGGCTACAGCGTGACCGTGAACCTCGACCTCCATGGCGAGCACGACTCGCAGACCATGGCGAAGCTCACCAGCGCCGCCCAACAGAACAAGGACCCCGGCTTCGACCTGGTCGATGGCGGGTTCGTCACGCAGGCAGCCGGGGCGGGACTGCTCACCCCCGTCTCGACGAGCAACGTGCCGGGCATGGCGGACGTGCCCGAGAAGACGGTGAAGGCAGGGGGAAACGGCGGCATGCCCTACCGTGGTTCGTCCGTGCTGCTGGCCTACGACTCCAAGACGGTGCCGACGCCGCCCAAGACCCTGGATGAGGTGCTCGCCTGGATCAAGGCGAACCCCGGCAAGTTCACGTACAACACACCGAACTCCGGCGGCTCCGGCCAGGCGTTCGTGACGACGGTGCTGGACAAGTTCGTCCCGGCCGAAGACCGCGCAAAGATGGAGACCAGCTACGCCAAGGACCTGGAGAAGGACTGGGACCAGGGCTTCGCGCTGCTGGCGAGTCTCAACCCGTACATCTACCAGAAGGGCGTCTACCCCAACGGCAACGACCAGATCCTCTCGCTGCTGGCCAGCGGCCAGATCTCGATGGCACCGGTCTGGTCCGACATGTTCATCAACGGACAGAAGAACGGGCAGATCCCACCGACCGCCAGGTACACCCAGATCTCCAACCCGTCTCTCACCGGCGGCGCCGCCTACCTCGGCATCCCCAATGCGTCGCCTCGCCAGGAGGGGGCGCTGAAGCTCGCGAACTGGGTGCTCACCCCGGAAGCACAGGTGCTCATGATCAACACCCTCGCTGGGTACCCGGCGATCAAGCTGGACAAGCTGCCGCCGAACGTGCAGGAGCAGTTCAAGAACACCGGATCGGACAACCTCCGGCTGACC
>JBPCOG010000343.1:0-13616 GCA_051000455.1 Lapillicoccus sp.
GGTTGACGGCGACGACCTCGTCGTAGAGGTGGCGCGGGACCGCAGCGAAGCCGCGCAGGGCGCCGGCGATGCTTCCCGCGATGCACGCGACCGTGTCGGTGTCGTCGCCGGCGTTGGCACCTCCCACGCAGGTGAGGAACGGGTCGCCGTCGGCAGCGACGAGTATGCCGAGTGCGGCGGGAACTGCCTCGCTCATCCCCAGTCCGGACCCGGTGACGTCGGTGATCGCGCGCACCGCGGCTGGGAAGTCGTCCGACCCCAGGGCGGCGCTGACAGCGAGCCCGATGCGCCGCTCCACGGAGGGACCGGCGACGTCGCGCCCGTGCTCGGCCCCGAGCCGGTGCCCGGCACGGGCCCCGTAGCGTGACGCGGCGACCACGTCGAGCATGGTCGCCCCGGGCACGACCGCTGTCGCCACCGCGGCGGCGACCGCCGCCGCGCCCGAGACACCGAGGTTCGTCAGGCGGCTCGGCCGGCAGCAGGTGAGGGCGTCGGCGACCGCAGCGTCGACGTCGCCGGGGTGCCGGAGACCGGCTGGGGCGACGCGCATGGCCGCTCCGTTGCTCGTCCCGTCGGTGCACAGCCGCCCGGCGGCGCCGAGGGTCTCCGGGTCCGCGCCGGCCCGGAGCCCCTCGACAGCCCGGAGCGTGCTCGGTCCTGCGAACCGTGGGTAGTACTCGGTCTCGCTCCAGCGAAGCAGCATCCGGCCCACCCCGTGAGCGGTCAGCCCGTCCGGCTCAGCGAGGTAGGCGTCGACCAGTCCGAGCATCTGGCTGGCATCGTCGGTGATCTGCCCGGCCGTCCGGCCCCCGGCATACGGGGAGTCCGCTGGTGGGGCATGGAACTCGCGAAGCCAGCCGCCCCACAGCTGCTCGATCTCGGCGGGGGAACGCTGCTCGGCCGGCGCTCCGAGGGCGTCGCCGATGCAGGCGCTGGCCAGGCTGCCGAGTACCCGGTCGTACAGGTGCGCGTGGTTCATGACTCTCCTGGTTGTGCGGTGCGGGCAACCGTCTGGTCGATGCGGTCCAGTGCCATGCGGTGCGTGGGCAGCGAGGTGCGGGACCCGACGGCGCCGATGGCGTAGGACGCGGCCGCCGTGGCGTAGCGGGCGCATCCCACCAGGTCGTCGCCCCCGAGCAGCCGGGTGAGGAAGGCGCCGACGAAGCAGTCACCGGCTCCCGTGGTGTCAACCACCGGATGGCGCAGGGCGCCGACGTGCAGCGCGGTGCGTTCGTCGGCGACGACGGCGCCCTCGGAACCGCGCAGGATCGCGACCACCTGTGGTCCGTGCTCGAGGGCCGCGCGGGCGGCTGCCACCGTCGTGTCGCCGAACGCCGTGCGGGCGCCGCTGCCGTTCATGAACAGGACGTCCGTGTCCTCCAGCAGTGGTCGCAGGGCGGCCAGGCCGTGCACCGCTGTCGAGGCCTCGAGGTCGAGGGACACCCGGGCGCCCCGGGCCCTGGCCTCGCGCGCGGTCCAGCACGCGACCTCCAGGTCGTCGCCCACCAGGTGGACGAGCCGCGCCCGGGCGAAGGCGTCCGGATCGATGTCGGCGCGTCCCGGTAGGTGGCAGTCGGTGTTGACTGCGGTCAGCGCCTTCTCGCCCGAGCCGTCGAGCATGATGACGCAGTAGAAGGTCCGGCCCCCGGGCACGACGTGTACGAGCGAGGTGTCGACGCCGTGGTCCTGCAGGCCCTCGAGCGCCACCCGGGCGTAGGGGTCGGTGCCGACCCGGCCGATCATCGCGGTGGCGGCGCCGAGCCGGCTCGCGGCGCAGCATGCGTTGGCGATCATCCCTCCGGGCAGCTCACCGAGCAGGTGGCCGAGAACCTTGTCGTCCGGCCCGGCCAGCTGCTGCACGCCGAGGAAGACGTCGACGTCGATGTCGCCGACACCGACGACGTCCCACTGCCGGGACTCGGGGACATCGAACGGCATGTCTAGGACCGCTCGCCGCTGCGGCGCATGACGACGTTGTTGAGCACGACGGACAGGACGAGCACCGAGCCCAGCACACCGGCCTGCCAGGCCGGGTCGACGCCGGCCAGCTGGAGTCCCGAGCTGAGCACGACGATGAGGAGAACCGCCAGCAGCGTTCCGGACACGCGCCCCCGGCCGCCGAAGATCACGGTGCCGCCGAGGACGGCGATCGTGATCGACTGCAGCTCGAGCCCGCTCCCGGCGCCGGGCCGGGCGACGAGCAGCCAGGCGTTGGTCACCACCGCGCCGAGACCCGCGAGCACACCGGACGTGCAGTAGAGCGTGAACCGGGTCATGGCCGGCGAGGCGCCGACAAGTCGCATGGCCTTGTCGTTGTTGCCGACCTCGTAGACGCGCCGCCCGAAGAGGGTCCGGCGCATCACCCAGGCGGCGACGGCGTAGACGGGCAGCAGCACCAGGGCGACCTGGACCGGGATGCCCACCAGGGTGCCGGTGCCGAGGAAGGGGAAGCCGGCCTGGTCGAACCCCACGATCTGGGACCCGCGGGCGAGGACCTGGGCGGTGCTGCCGAAGAAGTACAGCGTCCCGAGCGTCGCGATGAGTGCGGGGATCCCGACGACGGTGACCATCAGGCCGTTGAACGCGCCGAGTCCCAGGCCGATGAGCAGCGTGGCTCCAGCGGCGGCCCACACCGGGGTCCCGGCCCCGACGAGCAGCCCCATGGCGACCCCGCACAGGCTCAGCATGGAGCCGACCGAGATGTCGATCCCTCCTCCCCCGCCGAGGATCACGAGCGTCTGGCCGAGGGCAAGCAGCCCGATGACCGCCCCGAACTGGGTCATCGCCAACAGGTTCTCGATGTTGAGGAAGTAGGGGGAGATCAGCGACATGACGAGCCCGGTGACGAGGATCAGTCCCACGAGCGATGCCGAACGGTCCCTCATCAGCCGGGGCACCAGGAGGCGCGCCCGTCCGACGGCCGGACTGCTCATGACGGCGGCCTGCGTCGCGAGAGTCGTTCGCTGGTCACGTCCGCACCGACCGCTGCGAGGATGAACGCCCCGACGAGGACCCCGTTCCACAGCGGCGGCACGCCGGCCAGCACCACGCCGTTCTGGAGCACGGCGATGAACAGCACCCCGAAGAGCGTGCCGACCACGCTGCCTCGGCCTCCGGTGATGGAGGTCCCCCCCACGACGACCGCGGCGATGGCGGCCAGCGACAGGTCCGCACCCGAGGACGCCTGGACGACACCGGTCCGGGCCATGTACACGACGGCGCCGAGGCCGACCATCGCGCCGACGAGGACATAGGTGGCGATGCTGACGCGGCGGACGCTGACCCCGCTCAGGCGTGCTCCTTCGACGTCGTTCCCCACCGCGAACACGTGGCGGCCGTAGGCTCGGTAACGAGAGACGTACCACAGGGCGCCGTAGACGAGCAGGACGAGGAACGCGACGGTGGGGATCCCCAGCGCGCGGGCCGACGAGGCGTAGGCGGACACCGGCGGGGCGAACAGGTCCGAGCCGCCCCAGAGCCCGAAGAGTGCGGTCTGCCACACCGCGGCCGTGCCGAGGGTGGCGATGATGGCGGTCACGTTGAGCACCGACACGAGCAGGCCGTTGAGCAGGCCGATGACACAGCCGAGGGCCACCGCGACGGCCACCACGACGGGCGGGCCCTGACCCGCGACCGTCAGCGTGCCGACCACCCAGGCGACGACACCGAGGGCCGGACCGGTCGACACGTCGATTCCGCCGAGGAGGATCACGAAGGTGAGGCCAGCGGCGATCAGGGCGAGGTCGACGGAGTTGAGCAGGACGTTGGCGATGTTCTCACTGCTCCAGAAGGTGCGTGACAGCGTCGCGAAGAGGGCCACCTCGACCAGCAGCAGCAGGGGCACGACGAGCTGGCGGAGCCCTCCGACGTCGTGCCACCAGTGGTGTCCGGTGCCCTCCGTCGAGGCCGCGGCCGGGCCACGCTGGAGCTCAGCCGGCGTCATGGTGGGCGCCCATCGTCGCGGCGATGACGGCCTCCTCCGAGTCGTGGCCGCCGGGGACCTCGGCGACCACCCTTCCCTGGTAGAGCACGTAGATCCGGTCGCTGAGGGCGAGCAGCTCCGGCAGCTCTGAGGAGATGAGCAGCACCGCCCGTCCCAGCTGCGCCTGTTCGTCGACGAGGCGGTGGATCTCGGCCTTGGTCCCGACGTCGATGCCGCGGGTCGGCTCGTCGAGGAGCAGCAGCTGCGGGTCGTTGGCCAGCCAACGGGCCAGCAGGACCTTCTGCTGGTTCCCGCCACTGAGGTTGAGGATCGACTCCTCCTGCGAGCGCGACTTGATCGCCAGCGCGGAGTAGCCGTCGGCCACCAGCTGTCGTTCCTGGCCCCGCTGCACCAGCCCCCGCCGGCTCAGCCGCGGCAGGGCGGCGGAGGAGAGGTTGGAGCGACAGTCCATCAGTGCGTAGAGCCCCAGCGTCTTGCGGTCCTCCGGGACGTACGCGACGCCCTGTCGCACGGCGTCGGCCGGGCTGGCGGGAGCGTATCGCTGACCGTCCAGGAGCATCGTGCCCTCGTCGGGGTGCATCGCACCGAAGACGCTCAGCGCGATCTCGGTGCGCCCGGATCCCATCAGGCCGTACAGGCCGACGACCTCGCCGCCATGGACGGCCAGGTCGACATCGGCATAGGTGCCGCGACGCGTCAGCCCGGAGACGGACAGCACCGGCTGACCTGACCGGGGCCGCCCCCTGCTGCGCTGGAACGCGGTGAGCTCACGTCCGCTCATGTGCCTGATGATCGTCGGCTCGCTGGCCTCGTGGGCGGCCAGGTCGACGACGACCTGGCCGTCCTTGAGGACGATCACCCGGTCCGCGACCCGTGGGAACTCCCGCATGCGGTGGCTGATGTACAGCACCCCCCCGCCGCCGGCGACGTGGTCGTCGATGAGGGTGAAGAGCAAGTCGGCCTCGTTGTCGGTGAGGATCGAGGTGGGCTCGTCGAGGATGAGCAGCCGGGCGTGCTGGTGCAGGGCCCGCGCGATCAGCGCCAGCTGCTGCTCCCCCAGGCTCAGCCGGTCCATCCGCTGGTCCAGCAGCCGCACCGGAAGGCGCAGCTCGGCGAACAGCTCGCGGCCCTCGGCCCGCATGGCCGGCCAGCGCAGGTTTCCCGCCCGGTTCCTCAGCTCCCGGCCCATGGAGACGTTCTCCAGCACCGAGAGCTGGGGAAAGAAGGTCGGCTCCTGGTGGACCATCGCGACGCCGGCCGCGATGGCCTCCCGGGGGGAGCCCGGCGCGTAGGCCTGCCCGTCGAAGCTCATGCGACCCTCGTCCGGGCGCAGCACCCCGGCCAGCACCTTCATCAGGGTGGACTTGCCGGCCCCGTTCTCGCCCACCACCACGACGCGTTCACCGCGGTGGACCTCGATCCCCACCGAGCGCAGCGCCCGGGTCGCCCCGAAGGTGACCGACAGTCCGTCGGCGTGCAGCAACGGGTCTGGCGAGGTGGTGCGCTCCCCGGCGCCCGGGTCAGGCTCGTCCTGGTTCGCCATCGCTCGATCAGTAGTTGAACTGCGCGTAGTTCGAGGCGTCGAAGATCTTCGGCGGCCCCAGCAGCAGCGTCTTGGTGGCCGCGTCGTAGCTGATCGGGTGGTCGATACCCGGCACCGTGTTGGACGCCTCCAGGGCCTTGCCGTCGATGAGCTGCTTGTTCGCCCAGACGGTGAGGTAGCCCAGCTGCGGCACGTCCCACAGGACGGTGTTCTTCATGACCCCGGCCTTGATGAAGGGACCCGCCGTCTTGGGCGAGCCGTAGCCGATGACGGCCACCTTGCCGGCCTTGCCGGCGTTCTGGACGGCCTGGCTGACCCCGGGCACCGCCGTCGACGGCACCCCGACGATCCCCTTGATCTCAGGGAAGGCGGTCATGAGGTTCTGCGCCTCCTTCAGCGCCAACGCGCTGTCGGTGGCGTGCCGCACGTCCCCGACGAACTGGATGTTGGGGTACTTCGTCTTGGCCCGTTCCTGGATGAACTTCGCCCACGAGTCGAGGCTGGCGGTGTCGGGGGCTCCGGAGACGATGCCGAACTGGCCCGTCTCGCCCATCTGCTTGGCCAGCTCGTCCATGACCGTGTAGCCGAGGTCCTTGTCGTTGGCCTGGGAGACGAACAGCTGCCGGTCGCTCTTCGGCGCGTCAGCGTCCGAGGTCGTCACGATGACGCCCTTGGCCCGGGCCGCCGCGATGGCCGAGTTGATCGAGGTGGGGTCAAGGGGGGAGATGGAGATGGCGTTGTACCCCTGCTGGACCAGGCTCTGGAAGATCTGCAGCTGCTCGGCACTGTTGGCCGTCGACGGGCCGGACATCTTGAACTCGACCCCCATCTTCGCCGCCGCGTCCTGCGCGCCCTGCTCAAAGCCCGCGTAGTACGGGATCCCGACGATCTGCGGCACGAACGCCATCTTGATCTTGGCGCCACCCCCGGCCCCCGCGGCCCCCGTGGACCCCGCTCCGGCGCCCGGCGCACCGGTGGCGGCATCCGGCGGCTTGGTGCTCCCGCAGGCCGACAGCGCCAGTGCCGCCGCGGTGATGACGATCGTGGTTAGATGCGTTGCGCGCTTCATTCCGACTCCCTTGCTCGCCGAACGTTCCCAGAAGAGGTGGTGTCGAGGCCACCGGGGGACCCGCCCACCGGGCCGCCCACGAGGGGGTCCTCTCTCGATGGCCAACCCTTGCAATGATGCCGACAACTGTCAATAGTTGTTGGTACTAATTTGGGAGTTGTGATGACGAGTGTGCCGGCGTACTACCGCGTCGCCTCAGCGCTGCGGGGGGACATCGAGCGCGGGCGGTGGAAGGTCGGCGAGCAGATGCCCACCGAGGTGGAGCTCGTCGCGCACTTCGCGGTCAGCCGCAACACGGTGCGTCAGGCACTCAACGTGCTGCACGCGCGCAACCTCGTCACGCGACAGCAGGGCCGGGGGACGTTCGTGGCCCCGCACGGGCTCAGTCATGTGATCGGGGAGCTGAAGAGCCTGACCGAGGTGCTGCGCGAGCGCGGGTTCGAGCCGGGGACCGAGTGCGTAACCGTGACGGTGGACCCGAACCCGCCAGTGGACGCCATCGAGCACCTGCAGAGCTCCGTCATCTGGCGGGTGAGCCGGCTCCGGACGGCCGACGGCAGGCCGTTCTGCAACATGAGCTCCTGGGTGCCCGACGAGTTCGGCCGCAAGTTGACAGCGGGCCGGGTCACCGAGATGGGCTCGCTCTATCTCACGCTGCGCGAGGACTTCGGCGTCCTGCTGAGCGAGGCGACCGAGATCATCCGGGCCGAGGCGGCAACCTCCCTCGACGCGGGGGCGCTGGCCATCCGCCGCGCCTCACCCGTGATCGTCATCTACCGGTGGGTGTCGGACAACCGCGGCCGACCCGTCGAGTATGCCCGCGCGGCGGCTCCCGGGGACCGTTACCAGTACCTCGCGAAGCTGCGGGCCTGACGGCCCCGGCGAACGCCGTTGACCACGACGTCGAGCCCGTCGCCCCCGGACACCTGGACCGGAAGGCCGACGTCCTCCATGGTGACGGACAGCTGCCCCCCGACCAGCACCGGGTGCGGGGTCGCCGCCTCCCGGCCCAGCCAGAAGTCCGCGTACTCCCCGAGGGTGAGGTCGGGCAGCCCGTGTGCGGCGGCGAAGTCGTGCAGCGCCGGGACGACGTCCGGGGCCATCGCCCCGAGCACCTCGGGGTGCCCGTACACGTGGGCGGGGCGGCCGCGGCGCACCTGCTCGGCCATCACCGACAGGTAGTGCTCGCGCACCTGTCCGCTGGTGGGCCGCGGGACGCCGCACTCGTCGGCCCAGACCGTGGCCCGCTCCGGGGAGTAGGGATGGACCGGGACCTGCAGGACACCGGCGTCCGCCCGGAACGGGAGGGAGTCGAAGTCGAGGCCGAAGTCCGAGGAGTAGCGGTACCCGAGGTCGCTGAGGGCCTCCCCCAAGGCAGCGTTCCACATCCCGCGTGGCCCGACGAACGAGGACGGCCGGACGCCCGCGTGCGCCTGCATCCATGACTCGGCCTCACGCAGGTTGGCGACGTTTTCATCGCGACCCTCCAGGAGCGTGTGGCGAGCGCCGTGCTGCCCCACCTCGGTCCGTGTCCCCCATGGGCCCAGCGGCCCGGGATGCGCCTCGCTGAGGTGGGCGTTGAGGAAGAAGGACATGGCCAGGTCGCGCTGCTCCCCCAGCCGCGCCAACGCCTGGACGTTGTCGCCGTAGACGCCGTCGACGTCGACCCGCAGGATGAGGACCGACGGGGAGCCGCCCGGGAAACGGGGAACGCTCACCAGGGGCAGCCCGGCAAGCCGGAAGGCCGTGCGAAGCATGTGCAGGAGCGTCTCGGCAACCTCGGCCTTGTCCACACCGCATACCCGCTCGGTCACCTCGCTCATCCGGGAGAACCGACGGAGCCGGTCACCGGGAGTGGTGAGCAGCTCGGTCAGGGGCACCCCCGTGGCGACCAGCGCCCCGGCTCCGCGGCGCACGGTGAGGACCACCGGGAACCGGTCGGGGTCCGCCCCGTACTTCACCACCCGGTCCTCGTGCAGCCGCAGCTCGCCGTCACCGGGACCCGGGAAGGCAGTGACCAGAGCGGGCGCGGAGCACCGGTAGTCCCGCCCGGGCGGGGTGAACCCGCTCACGCCGATCCTCGACCCACGAGGGAGCAGGGGAGCGTCGGGCCGGGCGCCACTGAGTACGGCCACGCCCCCCGCAGAGACGAAGTCCTCCAGCCATCCCGGAGCCTCGCCGCTGAGCAGCACGATGGGAGCGCCGCTCGCGTCGCCGTGCCGGACGGCGATGCGTTCCTGGTCGAGGATGCGCCGCCACCCCGCGTCGTCGTCCGGCAGCCCGACAAGGACCTCGCTTTCCGCAGTCACGACTCGTAGTCAAGCAGGCACCGTCCGGCGGCGCGGAGGCACCGTCCGGCGGCGCGGAGGCGGCGCGGATCTCGCCATCTCGCGGGTGACCCGGCCGCCGTGCCCTCCGGCAGATGGTCTACCGTGGCCCGGACCCGGGGACCGGCCCGACCGCCGGGTCAGTATGCGAATCACGGCCTCGGGGGACGCCACACGCGGGCCACGACGAGGCCCCAGACACCGAGGAGAAGCATGACGGTCACCGACGAGCTGCTCGCCAACGCCAGGCGATACGCCGAGGACTTCGACAAGGGCGACCTGCCCCTGCCCCCCGGCAAGGGCATCGCCGTCGTCGCGTGCATGGACGCCCGGCTCAACCCCTACGGGCTGCTCGGACTGGCGGAGGGGGACGCGCACGTCATCCGCAACGCGGGCGGCGTCGTCACCCAGGACGAGCTGCGCTCGCTCGCCATCAGCCAACGGCTGCTCGGCACGAGGGAGATCATGCTCATCCACCACACGGACTGCGGGATGCTCACCTTCACGGACGACGAGTTCCGCGCCTCGATCGAGGCCGAGACCGGCGTCAAGCCGACCTGGGCCGCGGAGGCCTTCAGCGACCTCGATGCCGATGTGCGACAGAACATCGCCCGTATCCGCGCCGAGCCGTCCATCCCCGTCAAGGACTCCGTGCGCGGGTTCGTCTACGACGTGCACACTGGCGGTCTGCGGGAGGTCGACACGCAGACCCTGGGCTGACCTCCCGTCGCGAGCTCGCCCGAGGTCCGGCATACTCGCTGGGGTGCCCGCCGACCCGCTCGATGAGGAACGTTCCCACCGGCGGACGTCGGAGGGGGAGAACAGGCTGCCACCGGCTGTCGCCGTGGTGGTTGCGGCTACGGCGTACGCGGCACTCCCGGAGACGTTGCTGGTCGTGCCCCGTCTGGTCATCCCGCTCGTGGAGCTGGCGCTGTTGGTCGCCCTGATCTGGACGAACCCGCGCCGGCTGGTGCGGGAGAGCCGCTGGTCGAGGGCCGTCTCGGTGGCGCTGTCCGGTGTGGTCATCCTGACGAACCTCGCGGCTCTCGCGATGCTGGTGACGATGATGTCCTCGTCCAGCACTGTTGGTCCCTCGCTGCTGGTCTCGGGTATGCAGGTGTGGCTGACCAACGTCATCGGCTTCGGCCTGCTGTTCTGGGAGCTCGACCGCGGGGGCCCGGTGGCACGACGCAAGCTGCGCCGGGACGAGATGCCGCCGGCCGACTGGAGGTTCTCCCAGGACGAGAATGACGATGCGGTGGTCGAGGTCGCCGCCACCGCCAGCACCAGGTCCGGCTGGATACCGACGTACATCGACTACCTGTACCTCTCGCTGACCAACTCGAGCGCCTTCAGCCCGACGGACACCATGCCGTTGACCAGCCGGGCGAAGGCACTCATGGGCATCGAGGCCACCGCCGCCCTGCTCACGTCCCTGCTGGTCGTCGCCCGCGCGGTGGGCGCGCTGGCCGGCGGCGGCTGACGCCGGCGGCGCTCCAGCACCTGCGATTCGGTGGCTGCGCGGCGCTAGGGTGAGGGGCATGTCCGAGCGGTGGTACAAGGAGGCGGTCATCTACTGCCTCGAGGTCCAGACCTTCCAGGACTCGAACGGTGACGGCGTCGGCGACCTCCAGGGGCTCACCAGCCGCCTCGACTACCTGAGCCACCTCGGGGTCACCTGCCTCTGGCTGAACCCCGTCCATCCCTCGCCGCGGCGGGACGACGGCTACGACGTGTCCGACTACTACGCCGTGGACGAGCGCCTCGGCACCCTTGGTGACTTCGTCGAGCTGGCCCACCAGGCCGAGCAGCGCGGCATACGCATCCTGCTCGACCTCGTCGTCAACCACACGTCCGACGAGCACCCCTGGTTCCGGTCGGCGCGCAGCTCGCCGGACTCCCCATACCGCGACTGGTATCTCTGGAGCCGGCAGGAGCCCCCGGACCGGCACCAGGGGATGGTCTTCCCTGGCGAGCAGAGCGAGACCTGGACGTGGGACGACACCGCGCAGGCGTGGTACTACCACCGGTTCTACGACTTCCAGCCGGACCTGAACTGGGCCAACCCCGCGGTCCGCGAGGAGGTCAAGAAGGTCATGGGATTCTGGCTGCAGCTCGGCGCCAGCGGGTTCCGCGTCGATGCCGCACCTTTCGTTATCGAGCTGACCGTGCCGGACCACCCGGAGCAGACCCGCCAGGACTTCACCATCCTCGACGACTGGCGCCAGGACGTGCAGTGGCGCCGTCGTGACGCGGTGCTGCTGTGCGAGGCGAACCTCCCCGCCGAGGAGCTGCCCCAGTTCTGCGCGGCCAGCCCGGCCGGCCCGAACGACCGTGCCCACATGCTCTTCGCCTTCCCCGTCAACCCCCTCCTCTGGCTCGCACTCGCCCGGCGCCGCGCGGAGCCGCTCGTCACCGCCCTGGCCACCGCCCCGCGCCTGTCCCCGATGGCACAGTGGGCGACCTTCCTGCGCAACCACGACGAGCTGGACCTCAGCCGGCTCACCAGCGACCAGCGGTCCGACGTGTTCGCCGAGTTCGCTCCGGAGCCCGGGATGCGCCTCTACGACAGGGGAATCCGCCGTCGCCTCGCCCCCATGCTGGGCGGTGACCGCGCCCGGATGGAGCTGGCGTACTCGCTGCTGTTCAGCCTGCCGGGCACCCCGGTGCTGAGGTACGGCGACGAGATCGGCATGGGCGACAACGCGCGCCTTCCGGGGCGGGACGCCATCCGCACCCCGATGCAGTGGGAGCCGGGGCCCACCGCCGGGTTCTCGAGCGCCCCGCCGCAGTCCTTCTTCCGTCCCCTGCCCGCCCGTGGCGCCGCCGGCGGAGCCAGGACCAGCGTGCGTGAGCAGCAACGCGAACCCGGTTCCCTCCTGAGGTGGTTCCAGCAGATGATCGGCACCCTCCGCGAGTGTCCCGAGATCGGCGTCGGCACCTGCTCGGTGCTCGACCTCGACCTTCCTCCGAGCGTGCTCGCCCACCGGTTCGACGCCCCCGAGGGCTCGATCCTGCTGGTGCACAACCTCGACGACGCGCCGGTCACCGTGGACCTCGGCCGCCAGACGGAGCCGGGACAGCAGCCCGTCGAGGTGTTCGCGGACCGGACGTACCCGCCCCCCACCCTGCGCCTGGAGGGGCTCGAGCTCGGGGCCTGGGGATTCCGGTGGCTTCGCCTGCGCCAAAGTTGGTGCGGGTGAGCGGCGGGTATGCCGCGGCGGCACCCGGCCGTCAGAAGCCTGCTGGTGCGTGGGGGCGGTAGGGCGCCTCCAGCGCGGTGACCTCGTCGTCGGTCAGCTGGACATCGAGGGCGGCAACGGCGTCAGTGAGGTGCTCAGGCTTCGTGGCGCCGACGATGGGGGCCGTGACGACGGGGTTGCGCATCACCCAGGCCAGTGCCACCTGCGCCCGCGGGAGACCGCGGGCCTGCGCCACCTCGCCGACCGCGTCGACCACGGCCTTGTCCGTCTCGTCGTAGAGGGTCGAGCCGAACTCGTCGGTGGAGCTGCGGCTGGTCGTCGTGCCCCAGTGACGGGCCAGCCGGCCCCGGGCCAGGGGGCTCCACGGGATCGCCCCCACGCCCTCGTCGGCGCAGAGGGGGAACATCTCCCGCTCCTCCTCGCGGTTGAGCAGGTTGTAGTGGTCCTGCATCGAGACGAACGTCGTCCACCCGTGCGCGCGGGCAAGGTGCTGCGCCTTCGAGAACTGCCACGCGAACATCGAGGACGCGCCGAGATAGCGGGCCTTACCCGCTTTCACGACGTCGTGCAGGGCCTCCAGCGTCTCCTCGACCGGGGTGGCGGCATCCCACCGGTGGATCTGGTAGAGGTCGACGTAGTCGGTGCCGAGCCGGCGCAGGCTCTCGTCGATCGCCGCCAGGATCGCCTTGCGGGACAGCCCCGCGCCGTTGGGACCCGGGTGCATCCGGCCGTTCACCTTGGTGGCGATGACGAACTCGTCCCGGCGCCCGTGCTCCGCCAGCGCCCTGCCCACGATCTCCTCGCTGCTGCCGGCCGAGTAGACGTTGGCCGTGTCGAAGAACGTGATCCCCGCCTCGACCGCCTGCCGGATCAGCGGGCGGCTCTGCTCCTCCTCCAGGGACCACGGGTGCGTCCCGCGCCCCGGGTCGCCGAAGCTCATGCACCCCAGAACGACGCGCGAGACGTCGAGACCGGTTGAGCCCAGCTTCACATACTCCACGAGGTGTCCTCTCGACCGGGAATGCCCCGTCCCAGGGCCGGGACCCAGCACATCACAGTCACTTCGGGGACCGGTCACCGCCGTCCGGGCGCGCTCGGACTGCCCCTGAAACGCGCTCAGCCCGCACCCAACCGCGAGGCCGCGGTGGCACAACAGCCTCATCGCCGCACTTCCCTGATCGGGGTCTGAGATCGCGAACGCCCACACCAGCCGTGCGATGACGTCGCGGGGTGCCTGCTCGTCCCGAGCGCGGGGGTCGCTGAGCCGAGCAGCCCGCAGCCGTTGGAGGAGTGCGCGGCGCGGGGGGGGGGGGGGGGGGGCTAAGCGCAGAAGACACCGCCCGACGCCCCCGCACCCCCCCCCCCCCCCCGCCGCGCACTCCTCCAACGGCGGCGTGCTCATGAGAAGTGCAGTGACTGCATGACCCACGGGCCCAAGCCCCGAACGCTCGGAGTGACCTGGCACAACAGCCTCATCACCGCACTTCCCTGATCGGGTCTGAGGTCGCGAACGCCCACACCAGCCGTGCGA
>JBPCOG010000125.1:0-1561 GCA_051000455.1 Lapillicoccus sp.
CGCCGTCTGGATGCCGTGGAAGAGCCCTTCGAGCCACCCGACCAGCTGGGCCTGGGCGATCCGCAGCTCGGCATCCGACGGGGCGCTCTCCCCGAAGGGCAGCGAGATCCGGTTGAGCTCGTCGACCAGCTCCGGCGCGAGCCCGGCCTTGAGCTCCTGGATCGAGCGGGTGTGGATCTCCGCGAGCCGGGTGCGGCCCGCCTCGTCGAGCGGCGCGTTGCGCACCTCCTCGAGCAGGGTCTTGATCATCGAGCCGATCCGCATGACCTTTGCCGGCTGTTCCACGAGGTCGGCGGGGTTGGTGCCGTCCTCCCCGGACCTGGCGCCGTTGGCGACGCCGATCCCGTCCTGGGTCACGACGACGACGCGTCGGCGGTCCTCGGACTGGGCTTCCTGCGGGGCGTCACTCATGGCACCATCCTGCCGCACGCCACCGGGCAGCGGTCCGTCGGCGGCCGCGGTGCCGGAACGGGCGACGGCTGCCGGCCCGGGTGATGGTTGGTCAGGTGGTCAGGAGGATCTTGCCGACGTGGCCGGAGGCCTCCATCTCCCGGTGGGCGTCGGCCGCGTGCTCGAGCCGGTGCCGCGAGTGGACGACCGGCTTCACGTGCCCTGACTCGATGAGGGGCCAGACGTGCTCGCGGGCCGCCGCGACGATCGCGGCCTTCTCCGCCGGCGGCCGGGCCCGCAGCGACGTCGCGACGAGCGCCGCGCGCTTGCGCAGCAGGGCGCCGAGGTCGATCTCGGCCTTCTGGCCGCCCTGCAGGCCGATGACGACGAGCCGGCCCGCGGTCGCCAGCACGTCGACGTTGCGGGCGAGGTACTTCGCCCCCATGTTGTCGAGGATGACATCGGCGCCGTGGCCGTCGGTCGCAGCGCGCACCCGCTCGACGAAGTCCTGCTCGCGGTAGTTGACGAGGATCTCGGCACCGAGCTCACGGCATACCGCGAGCTTGTCGGCCGAGCCCGCCGTCACCGCGACCGTCGCGCCCACCTGCCGAGCCAGCTGGATGGCCATCGTGCCGATCCCCGAGGACCCGCCGTGGACGAGGAGGGTCTCACCCGGCTGGAGGCTGGCGGTCATGAAGACGTTGGACCACACCGTGCACACCACCTCGGGGAGCGCGGCGGCGTCCTCGAGCGCCACCCCCCGCGGGACCGGCAGCAGCTGCTCGACGGGCACCGCGACCTGCTCGGCGTAGCCGCCGCCGACGAGGAGCGCGCAGACCTCGTCGCCGACCTTCCAGCCGTCGACCCCGTCCCCGAGGGCGGCGATGCGCCCACTGACCTCGAGACCCGGGTATGCCGGTGAGCCCGGCGGCGGGTCGTAGAACCCCTGGCGCTGCATGACGTCCGCGCGGTTGACGCCGGCCGCGACGACGTCGAGGAGCACCTGCCCGGCCTGCGGCTCGGGTGCGTCCACCTCGGCGGGCACGAGCGCCTCGGCCCCGCCCGGGCTGGGGATGGTGATGGCCCTCATGGGGCGAGCCTACGGGCCACGGTCTCGGCGCGGGCGAGGTCCTCGTGGGTGTCGATGTCGAGGCTCGCGTCGTCGGGAAGG
>JBPCOG010000275.1:0-4117 GCA_051000455.1 Lapillicoccus sp.
GCCGGCCGCGTCCAGCAGATCCCGGTTGACCTGGGCGGAGCGGTCGTTCTCCTCGAAGATCCGCTCGAGGACCAGGACGCGCTCCGGCCCGGTGCGGTACCCGGACAGGTCACCGTGCTCGGTCGACGGCGGCGGCGTCGGTTCGTGCCCGTGGTCGTGCCCGTGGTCGTGGTCGTGGTCGTGCCCGTGGTCGTGGTCGTGCCCGCCCTCGTGCCCGTGGTCGTGGTCGGGCCCGCCCTCGTGCTCGTGCTCCGTCCCGTCGTCGTGCCGGTGGAACCTGCCCATCCTCATACCTCCGTGAGCTCGAGGGAGGCGAGGAGGAACTCCTCGCCTCCGGTGACGACGACCTCGGTCGACTCGCAGCTGCCGCACAGCAGCAGCAGCTCCCTGGCGACGGTGGTGTCCGCCTCGCACAGCGTGCAGTGCAGGGTCACCGGCATCGACTCCACCACCAGCTCCGAGCCGCCGAGCGCGGTGTCGTCCGACACGAGTGTCCAGCAGTACGTCAGGGTGTCCGGGATCACCTGGCGCAGCCGTCCCACCTGGAGGTGGATGACGGAGACCGGCCGTCCGGCGGCGGCGCGATCGACGATGTCGTAGATCGACCCGCACAATGAGAGCTCGTGCATCTCCAGCTTCCTGTGCTCCAGCTTCCTGTGGTCCGGCGGTCCGGCGTCCGGCGTCCGGCGGCGCGCCTCCAGACTGTCCTACGGTGGGGGGCGCCGCAAGGGCCGCGCCTCTCGCCCGGGGGGGCCCGTCCCGCCCCGGATGTCGCAAGTCCGCGTCCGCGCGCGAGCGTCGTACCGGGTGACGATGGCCCTGCGGACGGAACCGGAGTGTTCGAACGCGATCGTGCTGACGTCGATGCCGTAGAGCGCGGACAACGCCTCGTCGGTCAGCATCTCGTCGGACCTCCCGACCCGCACGTCGCTCGGACCCATCATCAGCACCACCGTGTCGGCGACGTAGAGCGCCTGGTCCGGATGGTGCGTGGTGAGCAGGACCGCCATGCCGTCGTCGACCAGCTCGCGCACCAGCGTGAGGATCTGCGCCTGGTTGTGCAGGTCCAGCCCGGTTGACGGCTCGTCGAGCACCAGCACGGGCGACTGGGCCGCGATCGCCCGGGCGATGAGCACGAGCTGCTGCTCGCCCCCGCTGAGGGTCGGGAACTGCCGCTCGCTCAGCCGGGCAGCACCGACTCGCTCCAGCGCCTCGAGCGCGACCCGCTGGTCCTCCCGGCCCGGTGTCGCGAACAGCCGCACCTTTCTGGCCCGGCCCATGAGCACCATGTCGACGACCCGGTACGCAAAGGCCCCCCCGCGCGCCTGTGGCACGAAACCGACGTCGCCCCCGGACCGCACGACGCCCTCACCGGGCGGCAGCAGTCCAGCGGCGCAGCGCACCAGTGTCGTCTTGCCGCGCCCGTTCGGTCCGAGCACCGCCGTCGCCGTCCCGGACGGCACCGACAGGTTCACGCCACGGAACACCCACTCGCCTCGCCGGTAGGTGAACCCGACCCCGTCCAGCTCAAGCACGGTCCCAGATCCGGTGTCGGTTGCGCCGCAGCAGGACGAAGAAGGCAGGTGCCCCGATCAGGGCGGTGAGGACCCCGAGCGGGATCTCGCCGGCCGTCAGCGTCCGGGCCACCGTGTCGATGGCGATGACGTATGCCGCTCCCATGAGGAAGCTGACCGGTAGCAGGATCCGGTGGTCGGGTCCCACCCACATCCGCGCCAGGTGCGGAATGACCAGCCCGACCCAGCTGATCACCCCGCTGACGGCCACCGCCCCGGCGACGACCAGCGCGGCGGCGCCCAGCACCACCCACCTCAGCACAGCCGGTCGCACTCCGAGGGCGGCCGCGTCCTCGTCACCGAGGGAGAGCACGTTGATGCGCCAGCGCAGCAGGAGGAGGACCGCTGCTCCCGCTGCGATGGGGACGAGTGCGACGAAGACCTTGGTGAAGGTCGCGGCGGCGACGCTGCCCAGCAGCCAGAACACGATCGCCGGCAGCTGGGTGTAGGGGTCGGCGACGTAGGTGACGAGGGAGACCAGCGCCGTGAAGAACGAGCCGGTCACGACCCCGCCGAGGACGACCAGCAGCATCGGAGTTCCCTCTCGGCTGACCGTGACGGCGAACAGCACGCCGAGGGCCAGCAGCCCGAAGACGAACGCGCTCGTGACCAGCAGCAGCGACCCCATGCCGAACAGGATGGCGAGCGCGCCCCCGAGCGACGCGCCCGAGGAGACGCCGATGATCTCAGGGCTGACCAGCGGGTTCTGGAAGGTCGCCTGCAGGGCCACGCCGGCGCTGGCGAGGCCGCCGCCGACGAGCAGGCCAAGGAGCACCCTGGGCAGCCGCACGAGGAGCACGACGTTCTGCTCGGTGTCACTCGCCGTGGTGTGGACGAACGAGACACGGGACGCGAGGATCTGGACGACGTCCGGGAAGGGGACGCTGTACCGTCCCGCGGACAGCGCGACCACACCCACCGCGGCGAGCACGGCGGTCATCGCGACCACCGGGAGGACCGACGCGGCGAGCACGCTCCCCCGGCTGCGCGCCGACGTGGGCCCCGCGCGCCTACGGAGCACTGAACTGACCGTAGCCAGCCGACTTCCCGTTGGCGTCCGTCCACAGCATCCTGTCGATCTGGGCCCCGGTCGGCGCCCGGCCGTAGAGGAAGGTGTAGTACCGGCCGATGTCCTCGCGCAGACCCGACCCCTGCGCAGGGAACGCGACCTCGGACAGCCACCGCCACATCAAGGGGGACTCCTGCCCCGGCGGGTCCCACCGGTAGCCGCCGAGCGGCACCTTGTAGACGCGGCCGGACCGGACCGCCGAGAGGTTCCTCCACACCGGGTTGGCGTACATGTCTGCCGGCATCGCCGCGTCGAAGTTGCCGAGCAGCACGATCTCCGGGTCCCAGGCGAGAACCTGCTCCTTGTCGACGGGCACGAGCCCGGTGCTCGGCGCGCCCGGCACGCTGGTGGCTGGGTTCTGGCCCCCGACGAGCTTGATGTAGAAGTCGTTGTAGCTCTTCGCCGTCGCCACCGTGAGGCCGTCGGCGAACCGGAGGAAATAGAGGATCCTCGGCCCGGGGGCGGCCCGCTGGGCGGCCTGTGCCTTCACCGTGTCGAGGCGGGAGCCGATCTCGGCGAGGATCGCGCGCCCGCGCTCCGGCTTGCCGAGCATCGCCGCGAACATCGTGATCCAGGCCGCGACGTCCTCCTGGGTGCCGTACGTGAGACCCGCCACCTTGAGGCCGGCGTTCTCGAGCGGCGCGGTGATGCCCGGTCCGCGGTCGCCCCACTGGACGACGACGTCCGGCTTCAGGGCGAGGATGCTCTCCACGTTGGGAGCGAAGTCCTGGCTGGCGACATCGTGCGGGATCTTCAGCGCGTCGGGGAACAGCTCGCCCATGAGCCCGTCGCGCACGGCCACCCAGGACGCCTGGTGCATCCCGGCAAGGTGGGCGGCGCTCTGGTCGACGGCGATGAGCATCGAGGCGGCCGGCTGCGGCAGGGTGACGATCCGGTCCGCCGGTCGGTCGAGCACGATGGTCTTCCCGCGTTGGTCGGTGACGCTGAGGCCACGGGTGCTGCTCGTGGCGGCGCCACCGGTCGGGGCGTCGCCGGCGCTGCCGCAGGCGGCGAGCAATGCCGCCCCTCCGAGCGCCGCCGCGCCGTGGAGCAGAACCCGCCGGGGCACCGTCGCGGGGACGGGCAGTGCGGCAGGGACGGGCAGTGCGGCAGGGACGGCATACCGCCCGGTTCCCGCAGACAAGTCCGCTGGTGTCCGATCCTGGCCCGGCCCCTGCCGATCCCCACTCATGCGAGTCGGGCCCTCATCCACTCAGCCGATGGCCAGGGCGGTGCCCCGGTGCTCGACGCCGGAGTTCGCGATCGCGAGGTGGCGGGAGGTGAACAGCTTGAGCTGGCTCAGCTGGTGAGGGGTGAGCCGGTCACACACCCAGTGCCAGTGCAGCGACACGACGTCGCCGGGCTTGAGCCCGCCGACGAACGCGGCGCCGCCCATGGCGCACTCCGCGGTCTCCAGCACGGGCTCGCCGAGCGCGAGCACCCGGCCGTCCCACTCCAGCAGGCGGGTGCGCAC
>JBPCOG010000428.1:0-16555 GCA_051000455.1 Lapillicoccus sp.
TCCCGACCCCGCCGGCGGTCTCCCACGCCCCCGTCGACGCCTTCCCCGAGGATCTGGCCCCGCTCGAACCACTGGACCACACCGCCAGCAGCAGCCGCCTCAGGACCGGTCGGGAACCCCAGCACCCCGGCGGGACCACCGATCTGGGCCCACCGGATCCCGACCCCGCCCGAGGTCTACCACGCCCCCGTCGACGCCTTCCACGAGATCTGGCCCCGCTCGAACCCCTGGACCACACCGCCAGCAGTTGTCACCTCAGGACCGGTCGGGAACCCCAGCACCCCGGTCCGGCTACCGATCTGGGCCCACCGGATACCGACCGCCCCCCAAGTCTCCCACGCCCCCGTCGACGCCTTCCACGGGATCTCACCCAGCTCGAACCCCTGGTACTGGGCGCCATCGGCAAGCGTCCCCCGCGGGCCGACCGGCTGTCCGAGGGGGCCACTGCTTCCGCCGAGCGCCTCCCAGCGCTGGGTGATCGGGTCGGAGGAGGTGGTCGCCGGGCTACGAGTGACCTCGCCGCGCGGAGCAGTGCCCGGGGCCGTGGTCGCCGGCGTCTGGTTCCTGGGAGCGGGTGTGCTCGAGGTGGCCGGAGCCGTGACCTTCCCGCTGGGCGCGGGTGTGCTCGACGTGGCCGGAGCCGTGACCTTCCCGCTCGGCGCGGGTGTGCTCGACGGGGCCACAGCCGGTGTCGTCCCGCTCGGCGCCGGCGTGCTCGACGGGGCCACAGCCGGTGTCGTCCCGCTCGGCGCCGGCGTGCCCCCGGTGGCCGGGGACCGCGTGCTCGGCGTCGTGGCTACCACGGCGGTCGGAGTCACCCCCCCGCCGGCCGAGGAAGCGGTGGCTGCCCGCGCCGCCTGCGGACTCAGTGCGATGACGAGCAACGAGAGTCCTGCGACCACTGACGTGCACCACCGAACCACGGCTGCGCCTCCCCTGCGCGGCTCTTCTCGGGAGGGGGCCGGGCAAGGAGATGCTACCCCGGCGCCCACCGCTCAGGTGCCAAGTCGGGTGAACTCCTGGACCGCGTCGTGGGCGGCGTCCACGTGCAGGTTCTCGACCATCCGCCCATCGACAGTGACCACCCCGCGGCCACGGGCCACCGCCTCCTCCCAGGCAGCGATGACCGCTCGGGCGTCCGCGACCTGCCCGGCGGTGGGGGCGAGCACCCGGTTGCACACGTCCACCTGCCGGGGGGGTGAGCGTCTTGCCGTCGAAGCCGAGCCGCCGCCCCTGCTGGCACTCGGCCTCGAAACCGGCCTCGTCAGTGATGTCGTCGTCGACCCGAGGATTGCCTTGCCACGCGCCCGGGCGGCCAGCAGGCACGTACCCAGTGCCGCCAGCAGGGTATGCCGGCTCGGCACCTGCTCGGCGGAGGCGACCTTCGGCACGAGGATCGCGTCCGGACCGGCAACGCAGGCGGCGGCCAGGTCATCGCCGTGCCACGCGGTGCCCGCCGCGTTGACCCGGACGGCCACCTCCCGTCGCCCGATCGTCTCGGCCGATGAGGCCGGTCCACCCATCAGAGTTCCCCGAGCGCGGCGAGCTGCTCCGCGAGCTCGACGATGACGCGGCACTGCCGGACCGTCGCGTCGTCCTGCATCGCTCCGTCGACCATCACCGCGCCCGTCCCGTCGGCGAGGGCGGCCACGACCCGGCGGGCCCAGGCGACCTCGTCCCGGCTGGGGCTGAAGACCCTCTTGGCGATCTCGATCTGTACCGGGTGCAGGCTCCACGCGCCGACACAGCCGAGCAGGTAGGCGTTGCGGAACTGGTCCTCGCACCCGACGACGTCGCCGATGTCACCGAAGGGGCCGTAGAAGGGGAGGATGCCGTTGGCCACGCACGCGTCCACCATCCGCGCGATCGTGTAGTGCCACAGGTCCTGTTGGTACGTCGCGCGGCCCGCATCCGGCCTCGACCTGTCGGGGTCCTGGCGCACGAGGTAGCCGGGGTGTCCGCCGCCCACCCGCGTCGTCTTCATCCGGCGCGACGCAGCGAGGTCGGCCGGCCCCAGCGAGAGGCCATGCATGCGCGGGCTGGCACCGCAGATCTCCTCCACGTTGACGACGCCCCTGGCGGTCTCGAGGATCGCGTGAACGAGGACCGGGCGCTCGAGCCGCGCGCTGGCCTCGAGCTGTGCCAGGAGGCGGTCGACGTAGTGGATGTCCTCGGCCCCCTCGACCTTCGGGACCATGACGACGTCCAGCCGGTGGCCGATCTCGGTGACCAGGGTCGTGATGTCGTCGAGGAACCACGGCGAGTCAAGGGCGTTCAGGCGGGTCCAGAGCTGGGTGGACCGCCCGAAGTCGACCGTCCTGCCGATCCCCACCAGGCCAGCCCGAGCCGCGAGCTTGTCCTCGGACCTCACCCCGTCCTCGAGGTTGCCGAGCAGGATGTCGACCGTGCCGACCATGCCAGGCACCTTGCCGATCATCTTCTCGTTGCTCGGGTCGAAGAAGTGGATGACCCGCGAGGGCCGCGTCGGGATCTCGCGGACCGGAGCCGGCGCACCGAGCGCGAGCGGGGCGAAGAAGTCCTTGGGGCTACGCATGCGTCCTCCTGAGGTGACGCGGCGCCAGGTGGGGGCCGACCCTGGCGCTCACCCTATGCGCGTCGGGGCGGGCCTGGCACCCGACAACGGCCCGGCCGCGACAACGGCCCGGCCCCGCTCGTCGCGCGTCAGCGCACGTCCGAACGGCGGGCGATGGTGGCGGTCGCCCGGCGCAGCGCCTCTGCGGGCACGTCCCGCACCAGGTCAGCCAGGAAGGTGTAGCGGCGCAGCCACTGGGCGCCGCGGCCGGACCCCCGCTGCTGCGCCTGGTGCCACCAGTCGGCGATGTCGCCCCAACCGGGCGCGGCCAGCGAGCCGCCGACCTGCTGCACCGCGAGCGCGGCGGCGAGGTTGGCGAACCCGAGCCGGTCGGCCAGCGACCACCCGGCCAGCGTGCCGGTGACGAAGGCGGCGGCGAACACGTCGCCCGCGCCGGTGGGGTCGACGGCCGACACCGGCAGGGCCGGCACCCACTCCTCCTCGCCGGTCACCGAGTCGATCGCCAGGGCGCCGTGGGCACCCGCGGTGACGACCGCGATCGGCACGCGCTCGGCGAGGGCGTAGAGCGCAGCCCAGGGGTCCTCGGTGCGCGTGTAGGCCATCGCCTCGGAGGCGTTCGGCAGGAACGCATGGCACGACTCGAGCTGGGACAGCACGTCGGAGGACCATGCGCCGGAGGGGTCCCACCCGGTGTCGGCGAACAGCAGCACGCCGGCCTCGTGCGCCTGGACGGCCCAGTCCTCCCGCTCGCAGGCCAGCGTGATGAAGCTCGCCCGGGCCGGCGGCGGTGTCCCGATCATCGCACTCGCCGACTCGGGGGGGTCGTGACCGTGGGAGAGCATCGAGCGGTCACGCTCGACGGACATCGACACCGTGACGGGCGAGTGCCACCCTTCGTAGCGGCGCGACCGGGACAGGTCCACGCCCTCCTGCTCGGACAGGGTCTCCCAGCAGAAGTCGCCGTAGGAGTCGTCGCCGAACGCCGCGGCGACGGAGGTGCGCAGGCCGAGCCGGCTGGCCGCGATCGCCACGTTGGCGACCCCGCCCGGGCACGAGCCCATACCGTCCGCCCACACCTCCCTGCCACCGCCGGGCAACCGCGGGAGGCCGGTGAAGATGAGGTCGAAGAACACCGTGCCGGCGAGGAACAGGTCGAAGCCGGACCGGTCGCCCCGCGCCGAGGCCAGCGGGTCGAACCGGATCACCGGCCCGGGGGCCACGCCGCCCTCGGGGGCAGGGTGGTCCCGGGCAGGCTGGCCCGAGGCAGGCGAAGCGTCATCCGGTTTCCTCACTCATGCCGCAGCCAGCAGGTGCCGACCAAGACTCGCCACCACCTCGGACGCCATCACCTCGGACGCCATCTACTCGAACGCCATCTACTCGAACGCCATCTACTCGAACGCCATCTACTTGATGGCGGCGTTCGCGGCGTCCTGGGCCTTCTGCAGGCCTGCCGGCACCGGAAGCCGACCGGCGAAGATCTCCTTGAACACCGGGGTGTAGGCGTTGTTGGCGTCGAGGAACTTCGGCCCGAAGGGGGGTTCTATGGTCGCGGTCCCGCTGGCCTCCCCGAACGGTGTCGTGTCGACCTTCTTGGCCTTCCAGTAGTCGTAGTACGACTGCTGTGCGGCGGTGACCGCCGGCAGGGCCGCCCCGGTCTGTCCGACGAAGGAGGCGCCCTCCGTGGACCCGAGCCACTTGAGCACCTTCGTCGTGGCGTCCTTGTGCTGGCTCTTGGCGTTGCCTGCGGCGATGACGCTGTTGACGACGCTGACTCGCCCGGCCGGTCCCGCCAGCATCGGCGCGATGGCCCACTCGAACTTGGCGCCGTCGGAGACGTTCTTGAGGTTGTAGGTGCCGGACTGGAACAGCGCGATCTTGCCCTGGATGAACTTGTCACGGCTGAAGTCGCCGTTGTCGTTCGTGTCCGCCGCGGACGGGGCGACATGGTCCCTGTTGATGAGGTTCACCAGGTACTGGATGGCCTGGGCGCTCTTGTCCTGGGCGAAGACGAAGCTGCCGTCCGGGGCCTGGAACTTCCCGCCGTTCGAGCCGATGAAGTTGTAGTAGATGGCGCCGAGGTCGTTTGCGGCGTTGAAGGCATACTGGTCGACCTTCTTCGCGTCGAAGCCGGGCTGGTCCGCGGTCTTGCCCGCGGAGTCCTTGGTGAGCTTCTTGGCGGCAGGCAGGAACGTGTCCGCGGCCGGGTCGGTGCTCCACGTCAGCTTCGCCGGGTCGACACCGGCGTCGGCGACGAGCTTCTTGTTGTAGTAGACGACCGAGCGGCCGTCGGTGAGGGCTGGCACGCCCCAGAGCACGCCCTTGCGGGTGTACTGCTCCACCCCCGCCTTGACCCAGCCTGCCTTGGCGCCCGGCAGCGCCTCGTCGATGTTCATCAGCGCGCCGCTGTCCGCCAGCGCCCCGAAGGGCGAGGAGTTCAGCCAGAAGATGTCGTCGATGCCCCCGCCGGAGATGTCGAGCGGGAGCTTGGTGAAGTAGTCGGCGAAGGGCACCAGGTTGAGCTTGACGTTGATGTCCGGGTTGGCCTTGGTGAAGGCGTCGAACGAGGCCTGGTAGGCCTTGGCGACCTGGTCGTCCCAGATCCGCACGGTCACGGTGGTCTTCCCCCCCGACGCCTGGCTCTGCTCGTTGCTCGCCGATGGCGAGCAGGCCGCGGTGCCGGTGGCCAGCACCAGCGCGGCGGCTACTGCAAGGGATCTGGTTCTCATGGCGTACCTCTCATGGCGTACCTCTCATGGCGTACCCCTCAGGGCGTACCTCTGATGGATGTGGTGTCACTTGAAGCCGGTGATGGTGATCGAGCGCACCACGTGGCGCTGGAAGGTGAGGAAGAGCACGAGCAGCGGGACGATCGCGACGGTAGTGGCTGCCATGACGAGGGTCCAGTTGCCGTTGTACTGCGACTGCAGGTTTGCCGTCGCCAGCGTGAGGGTCTGCCAGGTCGGTCCGCTGGTGATGACCAGGGGCCAGAGGAAGTTGTTCCAGTGCGACACGATCGTGATGATGAGCAACGTCGCGAGGATGGGCCGGCTGACCGGGACGACGACGTGGCGCAGCGTCTGCAGGGTGTTGCACCCGTCCAGCCGGGCGGCGCTGATGAGGTCCTCGGGGATCCCCCGGAAGTACTCGCGCAGCAGGAAGATCGCGTAGGGCGAGCCGAAGACCTGGGGCAGGACCAGGCCCCAGAAGGTGTTGCGCAGGCCCACCGCGGCGAACATCGCGTAGAGCGGGATGATCGTGACGATCTGCGGAACCATTAGGGTGGCCAGGTAGAACCCGAACAGCGCGTCGCGGCCCAGGAAGCGCAGCCGGGCGAACGCGTACGCCGCAAGCACCGAGAAGACCAGCTGCCCGACGAGGATGACGCCGACGACCTGTGCCGTCACCACGACCGGCGAGACGAAGTCGTAGCGGCCCCCGAACAGGGTGGCGAAGTTCTCGCCCGTCGCGGGCGACGGCGGGCTCAGGGCGGGCTCCGAGGCGAACTGCTGGGGCGACTTGACCGCCGTCATGAGGCTGAGGACGAACGGCGCGACCGTCACCACCGCGCCGAACGCCAGCACGAGGTAGGCGAGCGCGTCCGCCAGGACGCGGGTGCGGCCGCCGTGGATGCCCGTCGCGGCGCTCATGTCGAGAGGTCGTACGTCGTGCGCGAGCGGAACCAGCGCTGTTGGCCCACCGTGACGACGACCAGCAGGACGAACAGCACGAGGGCCATGACCGAGGCCTGGCCGACGTTGCGCGACTGGAAGGCCTGGTAGTAGATCCGGCCGGCCACGACGTCGGTCACGCCCTGCGGGCCGCCCTGGGGGGTCAGGGCGTAGATCGAGTCGAACACCTGGAAGCTGCTGATGACGCCGGTGACGAGCACGAAGAACATCGTCGGGCGAAGGAGCGGGAGCTTGATCTTCCAGAAGACCTGCGATGGGCTGGCACCGTCGATCCGGGCCGCCTCGAGCAGGTGCACCGGGATCGAGGTGAGCCCGGCGACGAAGAAGAGCGTCACGTAGCCGACCTGGGTCCAGATCGTCACCGCTGCCACCGTCGGCAGCGCCAGGCTCGGACTGGCGAGCCACTCGACCCGCTGCCCGATGAGCGCGTTGAGGGCGCCGTCCGTCGGGGCGAGGATCCACTTCCAGACCACGCCCAGCACGAGCGGCGCGCAGATCCACGGAAGCACGTAGACCACTCGGAAGACCGAGGAGCCCCGCAGCCCCCGGGTCAGCAGTGTCGCGGCGAACAGACCCAGGGCGGTCTGCAGGGGGATGACGATGGCCACGAAGCCGGCGGTGATCAGCAGCGACCGGCGGAACGGGCTGTCCGTGAGCACCTGGCCGATGTTGTCGAGGCCGACGAACTGCGGTGCCGTGATGAGGTTCCAGCGGTTCAGCGAGAGCCACACCACCACGAGGATCGGCAGCACGAGAAACGCGGTGATGCCGAACAGGCTGGGTGCGAGCAGCGCGTATGCCGTGCCCGTCTCGCGGCTGGAACGGCTCACCTCACCACCCCGTCCCGGTCGCGGCCGTCACCGCGGCCCGGACGGGCGGAGGGGACGGCGGCGGCGGAGGGGATCCAGCATCGCACCAGGATGGACCAGGCCGGGTGCGCGCATCAGCGGCTGACCGGCGACACGGCCGGCGCCGGTGCCCTACGCTCGGCGGGGTGACGGACGCCCCGACCCCCGCTGGGCCGCAGCGGGCCGGCCGGCCGGCCGGCAACGCCACCGCCCTGGTCGGTGAGGCGATGACCAAGTCCGGCATCCTCTGGGTCGAGGTCCCCGGCGACCGCGCGTGGCCGGTGTGGCACGCCTGGCGGGGCGACACGGCATACCTCGTCAACGGCCCCGGCGAGCAGCACCTGCCGTGGCTGCCCGAGGAGGTGACCATCATCCTGCGCAGCCAGGACACCGGCGGACGGCTGCTCACCGTCCGCGCCCGGACCAGCGTGCTCACCGACGCCGACCCCCGGTGGCAGCCTGCGGTCGAGGCACTGCGGGCGGGGCGGCTCAACGCGCCGCAGGACGTCGTGGAGCGCTGGCGCGCCCAGTGCACGGTCACGGCGCTGGTGCCGTTCGGGAACCTGCTCGAGGGACCGGGCAGCTATGACACCGCCTCCGGCGCGAGCGCCGTCCCCGAAACCCGCGCGACGACGGCGACCTGGCGGCCCTGGCACTGGCGGGGGCGACCGGCGCGCCGACGCGGCACCGGCTGACGGCGGCTCCCAGCTTCGAGCGGGCGGATAACCTTGCCCCGTGAACCCCACCACCCGCGTCTTCGTCGCGCGACTGGCCGGGCTGCGCGTCTTCGACCCGCTCGGGGACCCGGTCGGGCGGGTGCGTGACGTCGTCGTCACCTTCAGCGCCTCGCGCAGCCGGCCACGGGTCATCGGCCTGGTCGTCGAGGTTCCGGCCCGTCGCCGCGTCTTCGTGCCGATGACCCGAGTGACCTCGGTCGACGGCGGTCAGGTCATCACCACCGGCCTGGTCAACATGCGCCGCTTCGAGCAGCGCGCCAACGAGGCGCTCGTCCTCGCCGAGCTGCTCGACCGCCAGGTGACGGTCTCGGCAGCGGAGGGACCCTTCGGGGCGACCGTCGAGGACGTCGCCATGGAGCTGCGGGGCAGCGACTGGTTCATCTCGAGGGTCTTCTGCCGCAAGAGCGCGGGACAACCGGCCCGCGGTCTGCGGCTGACCCGACGACGCGGCGAGACGGTGCTCGTCCGGATCGAGGACGTCACGGGTCTGCAGACCCAGACGGGGGACCAGAGCGCGGCGCGGCTGCTGGAACGCTACGACGACCTGCAGGTCGCGGACCTCGCGGAGGCGATCCACGACCTCAACCCCAGACGCCGAGCCGAGGTCGCCGCGGCCATGGACGACGACCGGCTCGCGGACGTCCTCGAGGAGCTCCCCGAGGACGACCAGGTGGAGATCCTCGCCGGCCTCGACACCGAGCGGGCGGCCGACATCCTCGAGGCGATGCAGCCCGACGACGCGGCCGACCTGCTCGCCGAGCTGCCGGCCGAGCGGCAGGAGCAGCTGTTGCAGCTGATGGAGCCCGACGAGGCGGCCCCGCTGCGCCGGCTGCTCACCTACGACGAGAAGACCGCCGGCGGCCTGATGACGACCGAGCCGGTCATCCTCGCGCCCGAGGCGACGATCGCCGAGGCGCTCGCCGTCGTGCGCCGCGAGGAGCTCGCACCGGCGCTCGCCTCGACGGTCTTCGTCTGCCGGCCCCCGCTGGAGACGCCGACCGGCACGTTCCTCGGTGTCGTCCACATCCAACGGCTGCTCCGCGAGCCGCCACACGGGTCGGTCGGCTCGATCGTCGACCGGAGCCTGGAGCCCATGGCGGTCGACGCGCCCCTCGAGGAGGTGACCAGGATGCTGGCGACCTACAACCTCGTCGCCGTACCCGTGGTCGACCGGGACGGGCGCTTCCTCGGTGCGGTGACCGTCGACGACGTCCTCGACCAAATCCTGCCCGAGGACTGGCGCGAGGACCGGCGCGAGGTGACCCATGGCTGAGCGCGCCGAGCGGAGCCGGCGCCGGGACGGTCCCCGGCTCGACCAGCCGCAGGAGTTCCGGCGGCGTTTCCCCTCCCCGAACCTCTCCCAGGAGATGTTCGGGGTGTGGAGCGAACGCTTCGCTCGGTTCATGGGCACCGCGCAGTTCCTCATCGGGATGACGGTCTTCGTCCTGGTCTGGCTGGTGTGGAACACGTTCGCCCCCACCGCGCTGCAGTTCGACCCGCGCAGCCTCAACTACACGCTCCTGACGCTGATCCTGTCCCTGCAGGCCTCCTACGCCGCACCCCTGATCCTGCTCGCCCAGAACCGGCTCGCTGACCGCGACCGGGTCGCCCTCGAGCAGGACCGGGCCCGCGACGAACGCAACCTCGCCGACACGGAGTTCCTCACCCGGGAGGTCGCGGCGCTTCGCATCGCCATGCGCGACTCGGCGACCCGCGACTTCGTGCGCTCCGAGCTGCGCGGGCTCCTCGAGGAGATGGAGGAGCGCGGCCTGGAGGTCACTCAGCGCGCCCCGCAGCGCGCCGCCCGGGCGGACGAGGAGCAGCAGGACCGGTCCGGCCGCGCTCCGGTGTCACGGGCGAGGTCCGACCAGACCTAGCATGGGTCCCATGTCCGTGCCGACCGCAACCATCAGTCCCGAGGCCCTGCTCGATGCCCTGTCCACGGTGGACGACCCGGAGATCCGCAAGCCCATCACCGAGCTCGGCATGGTCAAGTCCGTCACCGTCGACCCGGCCGGGCACGTCGATCTCACCATCCTGCTGACGGTGTCCGGCTGCCCGATGAAGGACACCCTGACCCGCGACTCGACCGCAGCGCTGATGAAGGTGCCGGGCGTGAGCGCGATCACCGTCACCCTCGACGTGATGAGCCCGGACCAGCGCGCCGCCCTGCAGACCAAGCTGCGCGGGGGGAATGCGGAGCGGGAGATCCCGTTCGCCCGTCCCGGGTCGCTCACCCGCGTGTATGCCGTGGCGTCCGGCAAGGGGGGCGTCGGCAAGTCCTCGGTCACCGTCAACCTCGCGGCGTCCCTTGCGCAGTCGGGCCTGCGGGTGGGGGTGGTCGACGCCGACGTCTATGGCTTCTCGGTCCCGCGGATGCTCGGGGTCGAGCAGCGTCCCACCCAGGTCGAGGACATGATCCTGCCGCCGATCAGCCACGAGGTGAAGGTCATCTCGATCGGCATGTTCGTCCCGGGCAACCAGCCGGTCGTCTGGCGCGGCCCCATGCTGCACCGCGCGTTGCAGCAGTTCCTCGGGGACGTCTTCTGGGGCGACCTCGACGTCCTGCTGCTCGACCTGCCACCCGGTACCGGCGACATCGCCATCTCGGTCGCCCAGCTGATCCCCAGCGCCGAGATCATCGTCGTCACCACCCCGCAGCGGGCGGCGGCGGAGGTTGCCGAGCGCGCCGGCGCGATCGCCCTGCAGACCCACCAGCGCCTCGTCGGAGTCGTCGAGAACATGTCCTGGCTGGAGATGCCCGACGGCAGCAGGCAGGAGATCTTCGGCTCCGGCGGCGGACAGGCCGTCGCCGACTCGCTGACCCGGTCCGTCGGTGCACCGGTCCCGCTCCTGGGACAGATCCCGCTCGACACGGCGCTGCGCGTCGCCGGCGACGAGGGCACCCCCGTCGTGCTGCGCGATCCCGACAGCGCGGCCGCCGTGGCCCTGCGCGGGATCGCCCGTGGCCTGGTCACCAGGTCCCGCAGCCTGGCCGGACGTCCGCTCGGGCTCACGCCCGCCGGTCGCTGACCGGGCCGCTGCCGGCCGAGGCCTCAGGTGGCGTCGGCGTCCCAGGGGGTCGGCTTCTGCGCGTCGTACATCGGCTGGGACGGCGAGGCCATCGGCCCGGACTGGGGCTTGTCCGGCTCGTCGCTGCTCCCGTCGTCCATCAGCGCCTCACGCACGATCCGGCGGGGGTCGTACTGCCGGGGGTCGTACTGGCGCCAGTCCACGTCCTCGAACTCCGGTCCCATCTGCTCCTTGAGCTGGGCCTGGGCGTCCCGGGCCATCACCTTCAGCTGGCGGACCAGCCGCCCGAGCTTCGCGGCATACTCCGGCAGTCGCTCCGGCCCGAGGACGATGACGCCGATGACCAGGAGCATGACGAACTCCCAACCGTTGATGTCCAGCACGACGTCACGCTTCCGCTCGGAGGGTCACGGGTTCAGCCCGTGGCTGCCTGAAGGGTCATCGTCACATCGAGCGTCTCGCTGCCACGCTTGACCTTCATGGACACGCTGTCGCCGACGTTCCTGGAACGGATGGCGACCACCAGCTGGTCGGCGTTCCTGACCTTCCTGCCCCCGAACTCGGTGATGACGTCGCCGTTCCTCAGCCCCGCCTTCTCGGCCGGCCCCCCCGGGGCGACCCCGTCGGGGTCGGCGACCTTGGCTCCGTCGCCGTCGTAGCTGCGGTCGACGCGCACGCCGATGACCGGGTGCTCGGCCCTTCCGGTGGTGATCAGCTGCTGGGCGGTCCTGCTGGCCTGGTCGCTGGGGATCGAGAACCCCACGCCGATGTTGCCCCCGGTCCCCGACGACGAGCCGGGGATCCTCGCGATCGCCGAGTTGACGCCGATGACCTTGCCGTTCATGTCGAGCAGGGGCCCCCCGGAGTTGCCGGGGTTGATCGCCGCGTCCGTCTGGATGGCGTTGATGAAGCTCTGCTCGTCGCCGCCGCCCGGTGTCACCGGGCGGTTGATCGCGGAGACGATGCCGGAGGTCACGGTGGCGTCGAGCCCCAGGGGCGCCCCGACCGCGATGACGCCGTCACCGACGACGACGTCGGCCGAGGCACCGAACTGGAGCGGCACGATGTCCGTGCGGTCGATTCTCAGCACGGCGAGGTCGTAGGACGCGTCCCGGCCGATGATCGTGGCCGGCACCGAGGAGTTGTTGGGCAGCAGCACCATGATGGTGCCGGAGTCCGCCACCGAGGAGACCACGTGGTTGTTGGTGAGGACGTGGCCGTCCTTGTCCATGACGAAGCCCGAGCCGGTGCCCGCGCCGTCGGTGCCCTTGACCTTGATGGTCACGACGCTGGGCAGCGCCCGCGCTGCGATGTTGGCGATGCTGCCCTCGGGACGGGACGTGGTCCCCGATGCCGGGGGTGGGAGCGGCGAGCTCGTCCCCGATCCGGGGGCGGCCAGCAGCTTCTCGCCCGCCAGCACCACCCCGCCACCGAGCAGAGCGGAGACGAGCGCCACCCCGCTGGCGCCGGCGATGAGCGCCCCGGTGCGTGAGCGCGGCCCACCCGCGACGGACGGACCCACCTGCCGGGGCGGCTGGCCGCCGAAGGACGGCTGCCCGCCGTAGGACGGCTGGCCGCCGAAGGACGGCTGGCCGCCGTAGGACGGCTGCCCGCCGAAGGCCTGCTGCCCGCCGTAGTACGGCGTCGTGATCGGCTGCGTCGCCTCGACCCCCGGGACGGCGGAGCCGGGTCCGGACGGCGCGAAGAACCAGTCGTCACCGGACTGACCGCCGCCCGGTGCGTGCTGTGCCCGACCCTGCCCCCGGGCCGGCCCCGGGCGGGACCCGGGCGGGTCGGTCATGGTGCGGACCGGGCCGTTGTCCGCCGCGGGGACACCGGGTTGACCAGGCCCGTGTTGAGGTAGCTCACCGCCGACTGCGCGATCGTCGCGGTCGTGGCTCCGGGCAGTCGCGCCGCCGGCTGCCGCGCCGGGGACGGACCCGGGGGCCCGACGCCGCTGACGGTGAAGCTCCATGCGGCAGCAGCGGTGGCTCCCGCGGCGAGGCCCGCCATCATGGCGGCCCGGACCGGCGAGCGGTGCAGGGCCGGAGCGGCCGGAGCGATCGTGGGCAGGCGCATCGCGCGCACCGACGCCGGCGCCTCGGGCACCGGCGGCGCACTGGCGGCCGGGGACGCGAGACCGAGCAGCATCGTCTGCAGCCCCTCGGAGAGGCACGGGGTCGGGTCCCGGCGCAGCGAGGTGAGGAGCCGCCGCTCCTGGTCGGCGGCGTACCGGCATACCTGGCAGGCAACGAGGTGACGGTCGAGGGCTCGCAGCTCCTGCGCGTCCAGCGTGCGGTCGACGTACGCGCTCACCTGCATCCCGAGGTGACGCCCCGGGGGACGGCTCGCGCTCATCGGGCGCCCGGCAGCACCCGGTGCGGCATCGGTATGCCGTGTCGGGAGGGACGGCGCGAGGGTGCGCCCTGGACGGGCACCGGGCCTCGCTCGGGTGCGCGGTGGGCCAGCGCCTCGCGGAGCTGGGCGCGGCCGCGGTGGATCCGGGAGCGGACCGTGCCGAGCTTGATCCCGAGGGTTGTCGAGATCTCCTCGTAGGACAGCCCCTCGATGTCGCACAGCACGACCGCCGCCCGGAAGTCGGGGGCGAGCGCGTCGAGGGCCCGCTGCACGTCGTCGTCGAAGTGGGTGTCGTGGTAGGTCTGCTCGGGGCCCGGCTCGCTGCTCGCCATCCGTCCGGCGGCGTCCTCCGGGAGGGCATCGAAGCGGATCCGCTGCTTGCGGCGCATCTTGTCGAGGAAGACGTTGGTCGTGATCCGGTGCAGCCAGCCCTCGAAGGTGCCCGGCGTGTAGGAGCTGAGCGAGCGGAAGACCCGGATGAAGACGTCGTGGGTGAGGTCCTCGGCGTCATGGGGGTTGCCGGTGAGGCGGTAGGCGAGGCGGTAGACCCGCCCGGAGTGCTGGGCGACGATCTCCTCCCACGTCGGAGGGGTCCAGGACGGCTGGTCCGGCTGCTCCACGGCATCCCGCACGACCGCGGGTGCGGCCAGGGTGTCGGTCACGGTGTCGCCTTTCGAGGAAGCTGCTCAGTCCGAGGACGTCCCGTCAGCTCCCGGAGTTCCCGGGGGGTGGTCAAGTTTAGCGTGCTGCACGGGTAACACTGCCAACCATCCGGCACCACCCTGACATTCCCCTGAGGGAGCCGTGACCGGCAAGGCAGCACCAGATCAACGTGGGTAGGGTTTGCCCCATGAGTGCACAGAAGCCCGCGAGCTGGCGCTACGCCGAGGATTTCACCCCCGAGAGCGACGTCATCGAAGCGGCGCGCCGCCGGGGCGAGGAGCTCGGCTGCACCCCCGTGGGACCGGGAGCCGGCGCCGCCCTGCGGATGCTCGCCGCCACGGCCGCGGCCCGGGCGGTGGTGGAGGTTGGCACCGGGGCCGGGGTGTCCGGCCTCTGGCTGCTCGAGGGGATGCCGGCCGACGGGATCCTCACCACCATCGACATCGAGGCCGAGCACCAGCGGGCCGCCAGGGAGGCCTATGCCTCCGCCGGCGTCGCGCACCAGCGCACCCGGGTCATCACCGGGCGCGCTCTCGAGGTACTCGGCCGGATGACGGACGGGGCCTACGACCTCGCCCTCATCGACGGCGACAAGCAGGAGTACCCGGCATACGTCGAGGAGGCGGCGCGGCTGCTGCGCACCGGCGGGGTCATGGCCATCGACAACATGCTCTGGCACGACAAGGTGGCCGACCCGGCGGCTCGCGACGACGTGACCCGCACGCTGCGCGACCTCGGCAAGTCCATCCGCGCCAACGAGGCGTTCCGGACGACGCTGCTGCCGGTCAGCGACGGGCTGCTCGTCGCGGTCAAGCGCTGAGGCGCGGCCAGGGGGTGGCAGGCTGTCCGGCATGGCGCACCCACCCCCGCCCCCCACCCGCTGGGAGACCCACGTCACCGGCGAGAGGTGGGACTTCTACGTCGAGAGGTTCGCCCGGCACGTCACCGACGGCGACGATCTCGAGGGCGAGGCGCGCTTCCTCGACATGATGGCCCCCCGGGGCGCGGCGATCTTCGACGGCGGCACCGGCACCGGGCGGGTGGCCGCCGCCCTGCACCGGATGGGGCACCGGGTGATCGGGGTGGACCGGGACACGGGGCTGCTGGAGGTCGCGAGGCGCAGCCACCCCGGGGTCGCGTACCTGTCCAGCGACCTGCTCGAGATCACCCCCGACCTGCTGGCGACGCACGGGTTCGCGGACCCGTTCGACATCGTCGCGCTGCCCGGCAACGTCCTGGTCTATGTCGCCCCGGGGACCGAACGGCAGGTGCTGGCGACGATGTTCGCGCTCCTGCGGCCAGGGGGCCGGCTCGTCGCCGGGTTCGCCACCGACCGCGACTACCGGGTCAGCGACCTCGACCGGGACAGCAGCGCGGTCGGCTTCGTGCTGGAGCACCGGTTCGCGACGTGGCACCTGGACCCGTGGGCCGCTGACTCCGACTGGCACGTCAGTGTCGTGCGGCGCCCGGACGACGGCTGCGTGGACTAGGCGGGGCGGTCCCGACGCCGGACCGGAGCGTCGGCCGCCGCTGACAGGTAGCGCAGCAGCAGCCGAGCGCCGAAGCCGGTGGGACCCCTGGCGAGGATCCCGATGTCCCGCTCGGACCGGGCGGGACCGGCGATGTCGAGGTGCGCCCACCGGCGCCCGCCGACGAACTCGCGCAGGAAGAGCGCCGCGACGATCGAGCCGGCGCCGAAGCCGGGGCCCGCGACGTGGTTGAGGTCGGCGACGTCGGAGTCCAGGGTGCCCCGGTAGCCGTCGAACAGCGGGAAGGGCCACACCGGCTCCCCGGTGCTGTCGCCCGCGGCCCCCAGCGCCCTCTCCAGGGCACTGTCGGTGGCGTAGCCTGCCGCGGCGGCCCGGCCGAGGGCCGTCGTCGAGGCCCCCGTCAGGGTGGCGACGTCGATGAGCACGTCAGGCGCCAGGTGGGCGTCGGCGTAGGCCAGTGCGTCGGCCAGGACGATCCGGCCCTCGGCGTCGGTGTTGCCGATCTCCACGGTCGTGCCCCCGTACTGGGTGACCACGTCGCCCGGGCGGTAGCTCGAGCCGCTGACCGCGTTCTCGGCCAGCGCCAGCAGACCCGTCACCCGCACCGCGACCCGCAGGCCGCGGCAGGCGGCGAGCACCGCGAGCACCACCGCGGCCCCGGACATGTCCGTCTTCATCAGCCGCATCGCCTCGGGCGCCTTGATGTCCAGACCGCCGGTGTCGAAGGTGATCCCCTTGCCCACCAGCACGACGCGCGGGGTATGCCGTCCCGCCGGCCCCGGCTGGTAGCCCAGCTGAACCAGCCGTGGCGCGGCGACGCTGCCGCCGCCGACCGCGAGGAGGCCGCCGAAGCCCTCTCGGCGAAGGTCCGCCTCGGACCAGACCCTGACCGCCAGCCCGGACCGGCGCGCGACAGTGCGCGACTGGGCAGCCATCCAGGCCGGCGTCTTGATGTTGGACGGGGCGTTCGCGAGGTTGCGGGCCAGCAGCGTGGCCCGGGCCAGTGCCGAGCCCCGGCCGACGTGACCCGGCTGGTGCCGCCCCACGAGGACCACCCGGGCGACGGGGGCGCTGGACGCCGCGGGAGCCCCGGCACCCCACCGGGGCACGGTGTAGCCGCCGAGCACGAGGCCCTCGACGAACGCGGACGTCAGCGCTGCCGGTCCGCCCAGCGTGGTGA
>JBPCOG010000057.1:0-1521 GCA_051000455.1 Lapillicoccus sp.
GGAGTCTGGGGTCAGTCGGACCAGCGGAAGGTCCGGCCGGCGAGCCAGCTGGCGACGGTGCCCCAGAGGACGAGGACGAGCAGCGGTATGCCGGTCAGCCTCCCCTGTGCCAGCGCGGCCCGCAGGCCGTCGGCGAGCGCTGCGGAGGGGAGCGCCGCAACGAGGTTGCCCAGACCGGTCGGCAGCTCGCTGCGGGGCAGGAGGATTCCGCCGAGCACCAACAGCAGCACCCAGAGCAGGTTGGCGACCGCGAGGACCCCCTCGGCCCGCAGGGTCCCCGCGAGCAGCATGGCGAGTGCCACGAAGGCCCACGTCCCCGCGAGGACGAACAGCACCGCGAACCCGAGGCCGGTGCCGCTGGGGCGCCAGCCGAGGATGAGCCCGGCCGCGCAAATGACGACGACCTGGAGCGCCTCCACCGCCAGGACGGCGGCTGCCTTGGCCCAGAGCAGTCCCGACCGTCCGAGCGGGGTCACGCCGAGCAGGCGCAGCACCGAGTACCTGCGGTCGAACCCGGTGGCGATCGCCGGCGAGGTGAAGGCGGCCGACAGGACGCACAGGGCCAGCACCCCCGGCACGGCGAGGTCGATCCGCGGCCCGTCGCCGAGGCTCGGTGAGCGCGTGAGAGCCAGCCCCAGCAGGACGCCCAGCGGGAGGACGACCGCGACGAGCAGCTGCTCGCCGTTTCGCACCAGGGTGCCGAGCTCGAACACCGCCTGGGCGGCGATGCGGCGCAGCGGCGGGGCCGGGGGGCTCACCGGTGGTCCCTGCGGGTGAGCCCGAAGTAGACGTCCTCGAGGCTCGAGCCGCCCACCACCTCGGAGGGCGAGCCCTGGGCGACGGTGCGGCCCCCGCTGATGATGACGAGATGGTCGGCGAGTCGCTGGGCCTCGGCGAAGGAGTGGGTGGTGATGACCTGGGTCGTCGTCCCGGGGGAGCGAACCTGTTCGACGAGGTCCCAGACGTCGAGCCGCCCGTGCGGGTCGAGGCCGGCGGTCGGCTCGTCGAGGAAGAGCACCTGCGGCTGGCCGACGAGCGCGGCCGCGAGGGAGAGCCGCTGCCGCTGCCCCCCGGACAGGCGTCGCACCGTCGTCCCCGCGAACTGCGTGACACCGAGGCGCAGCGCGAGGTCGTCGACGTCGGCGGGATCCCCGTAGAACCGGGCCAGATGGCGCAGCAGGCGGATCGCCTTGGTGCCGTTGGGCAGGCCCCCCGACTGGAGCATCACGCCCACTTTGGCCCGGTGCTCGGCGGAGGAGCGCCAAGGGTCGGTCCCCAGCACGCGCACCGTCCCGCCATCCGGTCGCTGCAGGCCCACGGCGCACTCCACCGAGGTCGTCTTGCCGGCGCCGTTCGGCCCGAGGATGGCCGTGACCTCCCCCCGGGGCGCGCTCCAGGACATCCCGTCGACCGCGGCGTGCTCGCCGAAGACCTTGCGCAGGTCGGTCACCTCGACGGCTACGGGCACGGTGGCGATTCTAGGCAGCGGCCCGGGACAGCGCCGTCGGCGGCGCCGCCGGC
>JBPCOG010000118.1:0-11544 GCA_051000455.1 Lapillicoccus sp.
CTCGGTCCGCCGACGAGCGAGGAGCAGCCCACCCCGACCGGGGTGGTCCAGTACTTCACCGCCGGCTCGATCTCCTGGAACCGGACCACCGGGGCCACCAGCGTCGTCCGTTACTAGCGACTACTCGCGGCCGCACCGGGTCGGATCGCTACTGTATGAGCGATGAAGGCGACGCTGTGCATAGCCCAGGACCCAGTAGCCGACCGGGTCCTCAGCTCCGACGCCTTCGGCCTGCTCGTCGGGATGCTCCTCGACCAGCAGTTCCCGATGGAGCGGGCCTTCGCCGGACCGGCCAAGATCCTCGAGCGCTTCGGTTCGCTCGAGCCCGCCCGGGTCGCCGCCGCCGACCCCGAGGACTTCGCCGACCTCTGCGCCACCCCACCGGCCATCCACCGCTACGGCCGCTCCATGGCCGCCCGCATCCAGCAGCTCGCTGCCGTCGTCGAGCAGCAGTATGCCGGGGACGCCGAGCGGATCTGGGCCGGCGCCGGCTCCGGCGAGGACCTCCTCGCCCGGCTCACGGCACTGCCCGGGTTCGGTCAGCAGAAGGCGCGGATCTTCGCCGCCCTGCTGGCCAAGCAGCTCGACGTCCAGCCGTCGGGCTGGGCGGCGGCCATCGGGCCGTATGCCGAGGCCGGGTCGTACCGCTCGGTGGCCGACGTCGTCGACCGGGACTCCCTGGAGCGGGTCCGCGCCTTCAAGAAGCAGCAGCGCAAGAGCGCCCCGGCCGAGGGATGAGCTGACGGCGCCGGGCGGCAGCGCCCGGGGGCCCCCTGGCTTCAGCGGGGCGCTGGGCTGCGCCGACGAGTCGGTATCCGTCGCCGGGGCCTGAGGGGCGGCAGCCGGGTCCCCGGGATGTGTTCCTCGGCCATCGCCCGACCGGTGACGGTGCTGCCCACCTGGCAGAGCACCCCGATGCCGCCGAGCCAGACCCGGTGGATGAGCAGGTACTGCGGCGGCAGGTTGAGCCTCATCCCGACCGTGTAGTTGGGGCGGCGCGGGTCGTTGATGTGGGCGAAGACCTCACGCATCCACTCGCGGCTGAAGGTGAAGGTGTCCGTCCGCAGCGGCGCGATGAACGGCTCGAGGTACTCCAGCAGCCGGTCGGCGTCGACGTCGATTCCCGCGCGCAAGAAACCCGTCTCGCGCAGCCCGTCGAGGGTCCCCGCGGCATCGCCGTCGATGGCCCGCGTCAGCAGCTGGCCCATCTCCGGTGGCAGTCCCCCGGGGAGCCGGTTGACGGCGCCGAAGTCGATGACTCCGAGCCGGCCGTCGGCCATCAGCCTGAAGTTGCCGGGGTGGGGGTCGGCGTGCAGCAGGCCGACCCGGCCCGGCCCGGCCAGGAGGAACTCCATGTAGCGCTGGCCCGCAGCGTCCCGCTGGGGCCGGTTGCCGTGCGCGATGACGCCCGAGAGCGGCTCCCCCTCGACCCACTCGCTGACCATGACGCGCTCGGCGCGGGCAACGACGTGGGGGACGAAGACGTGCGGGTCGCCCTCGAAGCCGACGGCGAAGGCCTCCTGGTAGGCAGCCTCGAGCCGGTAGTCCAGCTCCTCGGACATCCGGCTCATCAGCTCCTCGAGGATCGGCTTGATGTCGATGCCGGGGACCCACGCTGTGGCCACCCGCGCCGCTCGGGAGATCTGGGCGAGGTCGCTCAGCAGCGCGGGCCCGGCCCCGGGGTACTGGATCTTCACGGCGACGTCGCGCCCGTCCTTCCACCGAGCCCGGTGGACCTGCCCGATCGAGGCCGCCGCCACCGGTGTCTCGGAGAACTCCTGGAACCGCGAGCGCCACCTCGGGCCGAACTCCGCCGCGAGCACCTGGCGCACCTTGCGGGCAGGCAGCGAGGGCGCGCTGTCCTGCAGCCTGGTCAGTGTCGCCCGGTAGGGCCCGGCGAGATCCTCCGGGAACGCCGCCTCGAAGATCGACAGTGCCTGCCCGACCTTCATCGCGCCGCCCTTGAGTTCGCCGAGGACCCGGAACAGCTGCGCGGCGGTGCGGGCCTGCATCTCGGCCGCGACGGCCTCGGCCGGCTTGCCCCCGAGCCGCTTGCCCAGCCCGAGCGCGGTCCGGCCGGCGAAACCGACCGGCAGCGTCGCGAGCCTCGCTGCCCGGACGACAGCCTTGCGGGGTATGTCGCTCACTCGGCCATTGTCGCCCGTGTCGGCGCCGGTTCCGGCCGCCAGGGTGCCCCGGCGTGCCCGGCGCACGCGGGGTGGCGGTGCCACCGGCGGTGCTCCAGCCGCGGCCACGGCATGGCGACCTCGAGCGACACGCCGCCGGGGACCGCCTCCCCGGCGAGGAACGTGTGGGCGACCATGGCCACCAGTCCCGCCGCCGTGCAGGCGAGGGTGCTCTCGCTGCTGACCGGGCGCTGGGCGGCACCGGTCCCCGGGCAGAGCTGGGCCATCACCGCCGGCCACGCTGCGTCCCGGTCGGTCCGGTACATGTCGAGGCAGCGCAGGCACGGCAGCTCCTCGGCATGCCCGGCGAGGGGGCCGATGAGGACTCGGTGCCCGTCGCTGACGACCGGCAGGTGCGGGACGGCCCGGCGGCTGCCAGGGCTCCCCGAGCCGGGGGTCGAGGACGCCCTGGGCAACGAGGATGACCAGGTCGGGCGCGGGGACCGTCTCGTCCGACCGCGGCGCGGTCCCGGTCCGCAGTGCCAGGTCGTGCAGGTCCACTGCCCAGCTGCCGAGCTCCACCCGCCCGGTGCCGGCCGAGCGCAACAGGCTGGCGATCGCCCACGGCAGCGGTCCGCTGCCCCCCACCAGGACGTGGTGCCGACGTCGCTCGAGGATGCGCTGGTAGCCGTCCCTGGGTGTCTCGTAGGCCAGACCGAGGACATCCGCGTCTGCTGCCAGGGTCTGGCGCACCTCTGCTGGGAGCTGGGCGAGGTGGGCCCGGTCGGCGGGGTCCGTGACCAGCAGCCGGTGCTCGGCCAGCATGTCCAACAGCCGTTGTGCGCGGTCCTGGGACACCCCGGCCGCGGCGGCAGCGGCGCACCACCCCGTCTGCGTGATGCTCCCGTCGAGGCGGCCGAGCAGCAGCATCTCGGCCTCGCTCAGGCCGGTGAGCACCACCCCGCCGCACTCGCCGGTCAGTCCGAGCTGGACGCTGTCCGGGCCACGTCGCAGCGGCCTGAAGTATGGCTTGAGCCGCGGGCGAGGTGGCATGCGGTCAGGACCTCCATCCGGTGTGCCGCCGAATCTGCCACACACGGACTGCTGCGGTGCTGCCCAGTCCACAGCCCCCGGCCGTGCCGCCCCGGGTGCTGCCCAGTCCACAGCCCCCGGGCCGTGCCACCTCGGGACGCCGCCGGCGGGGCATGGAACGGGCAGGACCGCTGCTTCCGGTCCTGCCCGTGCCGTGGAGGGCTCTGGTGCCCTCGGGGGTGCTTCAGGCCTTGCCCAGGATGCGGTTGAGGTTGGTCCCGCACTCCGGGCAGGTGCCCTTGGCCATCCGGCGGCCGTTCTCGCTGACGACCACCTTGCCCTCGGACTCGCGCTTGGCCTTGCACTTGACGCAGTAGAACTCGCCCTTGTAGGTCTCGCCGGTCTCTGCAGCAGCCTTGTTGGCAGCCATGGGGGTGTCTCCTTGTCTGTTGCGTCGCTCCGTGCGGGTTGGACTGCGCTCACCCTAGTCCAGGCTGAGCACAATGTGTCACTTTCCCGGGCCCGCCGGGCCGGCCGGGCCGGTCGGCAGGAGAGCGGCAGGCGCGCCCGGTCCGCCCGGGAGGCGCCGCGAGCATCGAGCGCTCGGCCGTCAGGGCGACGACGTAACCTCGTCCCATGGACGCCACCGGGCCCGCCGCCCCGAGCGGGCGCACCGCAGCGGAGCGGCACGAGGGCATCGAGGTGCGCCGCAGCCCGAGGCGCCGCCGCACGGTCAGTGCCTACCGCGAGGGCGGCCGCACCGTCGTGCTCATCCCGGCCCGGTTCACCGAGGCCCAGGAGCGGCTCTGGGTCGACACCATGCTCGACCGGCTCGCCAAGGGTGAGCGCCGCCGCCGCCCGAGTGACGGCGAGCTGCAGGCGCGCGCCGACGAGCTCTCCGGCCGTTACCTGGCCGGCCGGGCCCGGCCGTCGTCGATCCGCTGGGTGACCAACCAGAACAACCGGTGGGGTTCGTGCACTCCCCATGACGGCACCATCCGCATCTCCGAGCGGGTCAAGGGCATGCCCGGATACGTCCTCGACTACGTCGTGCTGCACGAGCTCGCCCACCTCGTCCAGCCCGGCCACGACCGCAGGTTCTGGGATCTGCTCGCGGGCTACCCCCGCCTGGAGCGCGCCCGGGGCTACCTCGAGGGCGTCGCAGCGATGGCGGGGCTGGACCTGCACGACGGCTGACCCGACGCAGCTGCGCCCTGCGCTCGTGCATGAGCACAACCCGCTGGACTGCGGCGTCGAGCACGAGTGCGGGCGGTGGACAGGATCCGGTATGCCGGTTCAACGTCGCGCCGTCCGTCTCACCCACGCGTCCCGCCGCCGTCCCCGGGGCCGTCGTCCTGGGGGCCGTCGTCATGGATGTGCCGCCCGCGTTCCTCGCCGATGCCGGGCTGCCCGCTGAGCAGGGCGTCGATCGCACTGTCCATCGCGTCACCGGCGCCCCCCCCGCGGCGCTTCTCGACGAAACCGAGCGGGTCGTCGAGGTCGACCGCGGTGGGGGCGATGTCCGGGTGCTCCCAGGGCCCGTCGCGGAAATTCAAGCCACCGGCATCCTGCAGGGCGGCCCACAGGTTCTTCGCGTCCTTGAGCCGGCGCGGCCGCAGCTCCAACCCGACGAGACCGCTGAACGTCTTCTCCGCCGGGCCGCCCGCCCTGCGCCGCCGCACCGCCTCACCGAGCGCATCGACGTGCGGCAGGTGCGCAGCCGTGGCCTGCTCGGTCACGAGGTCCACCCATCCCTCGACGAGGGCGAGGGACGTCTCGAGGCGGGTCAGGGCCTGCTGCTGCGCAGGCGTCGGCGTGGGAGCGAAGATCGGGTTGTTCGACAGCGCCTGCTGCAGCGCCGAGAGGTCGTTGACGTCGACGGAGCGCAGCGACTCCTCGATCGCGTCGGTGTCGATCCTGATGTGTCGGGCGTAGTCGCGCACCGCGGCCTCCAGCTGCGGCCCGAGCCAGGGCACGGCGGCGAAGAGGCGGGTGCGGGCGGCCTCGCGGACGGCGAGGTACAGCCGCACCTCGCCCGAGTCGATCTCGAGGCCCTCCGCGAACTCCTCGATCTTGGCCGGCATCAGCACGACGTCCTGCGTGCGCAGCAGCGGCAGCCCCACCTCGGTGCCGCTGAGGACGTCCCCGGCGAGGGTGCCGACCGCGTGCCCGATCTGGGCCGAGAACATCGAGCCCGCAAGCCGCTCGAGGGCAGGCTGCACCTGTCGCATCAAGGCGCTCACGTCGAGCCCGGGCACCGAGGACAGACCCTCCGGCAGCTGACCCAGGCCGCCGAGCCTGTCCACCTGACGCTTCAGGGAGTCGGCCACCGCCCGGACGACGCCCTGGGCGACGGGGTCGACGAGGGCGTGCCAGGTCGGCATCGTCGCGTCCACCCACTCGGCGCGGCTCCACGCCACCCCCTCGCCCGCTGGGGCGTCGAGGGTGGTGACGGGGTCGATCCAGAGCTGGGCCACCCGCACCGCCTCGCCGACCTCGCGCTGCCGTGCGGCGCTGACCGCCCGGTCCTTGCCCGCCGACACCACCTTGCGGGCAACGTCCTTGGCGGCGTCCAGCCCACTGGCGTCGGCCTGCGCCCCGAATACCGAGCCGAGCTGGGACTGGAGCGTCGCGAGCAGCGACGGGTCGCTCGGATCCACCCCCATCCGCCGCATCGCGTCGGCAAACCCCGCGCCACCGGGGTTCTCCCCGACGAGGCGCTGCATCATCCCCGCGAGGTCGGGCATCCCGGCGGCACCGGGCTTCGCGCCGCCGAGGAGCTGCTCCATCATCGCGTTGAGGTCGGGCATCCCGGCGGCACCGGGCTTCGCGCCGCCGAGGAGCTGCTCCATCATCGCGTTGAGGTCCGGGCCGCCGTCGTCGCCGACCTCAGCCGCTGCCCCGGCCCGGTCGGGCTCGGAGGGACCGCTGAACCCCATGCGGTGCGGGCGCTGCGGCCCCGGCGCCTCGTCGCGTCCCGGGTGGTCGACTGCCGAGTCCCACCCGTCGTCCGGCGCGCCGGAGCCTCCCGGCTGGCCCGCGTCGTCAGGAGTGTCCGGGGTCTCCGGGGGTTCGGGACGGTCGGACATTGCTGCTCCTTGCCTCCTGAGAGGATGGGTCCCCCTAGACAACCACAGGAGGTGCCGGTGAGTTCCCCGGAGCCCGCGCGCCGTTCCCCCGGGAGCAGGCTCACCGTCGCCGTCGTCGACGCGGCCAGCGGGCCCGGCGAACGGGTCGCCGAGGCGTTCGGCCGCCAGGCCCGTCGGGCTGGTCCGATCCGGCGAGCGGTCGCCATCGACGCCCAGCGCGGCGGGGTCCGGACTGTCGAGTGGCGCCTTGCCGACGCCTCCACCCCCGTCGTCGTCACCGCCCTCGAGGGTGTGGACGCCCTCGTCTGGGTCGCGACCAGCACGGACCTCGACGCTGTCCTGTCGCGCCGTCCCCGGGAACGGCGTGAGGAGACGGTCCGGCGGGTCGAGACCCTCGTGACCGCTGCCGCTGCGGCCGGCGTGCGCCACGTCGTCGTCGTGACCTCCGCCATGGTGTACGGCGCCCGCCGGGAGAACCCGGTGCCACTCGACGAGGGCGCCGCCGTGCGGGCCGTCATGGACGACGGCCCCGTCGGTGACCTGCTCACCGTCGAGCAGCTGCTCGACGACGCGCGGCATGTGCACCCCGGCCTGACGATCACCACCGTCCGACCGGCCGCCCTCGTCGGTCCAGGGATCGACACGGTGGTGACCCGCCACTTCGAGGCCCCCCGGCTGCTCGCCGTGCGGGGCTCGAACCCCGCATGGCAGTTCTGCCACGTCGACGACCTCGCCAGCGCTCTCATCACGGTCGTCGTCGAACAGCTCACGCCGGTCGTGACCGTCGGCTGCGACGGGACCCTCAGCCAGCGCGCCGTCGAGCAGCTGACCGGTATGCGCCGCATCGAGCTGAGCGAGAGCGTCGCCCTCGGCACCGCGGAGCGGCTGCACCGCGTCGGCGTGCTGCCCACCCCCGCCAGCGAGCTGGCCTTCGCCCTGTACCCGTGGGCGGTCCCCACGACGACCCTGCGTGCGCACGGCTGGCACCCGGCATACGACAATGGGACGTGCGTGGGAGTGCTGCTCGAGGCCATCCGCGGCCGGCACGCGGTGGCGGCCCGCCGGGTGGATCGCAAGGACGCGGCGCTCGGCGCTGCCAGTGCAGCGGTCGCCCTGGTCGGCACCGCCGCGATCCTGCGAAGAGCCCGGCGCAAGTGAGGGGGACGAGGTGAGCACCTCCACCCAGGTGGTTCTGGCGGGAATCCGTGATGCGCCCCTGTCGGTCGACGAAGTCCTTGCGGCAGTAAGGGACCCGCGTGCTGGAGCGGTGGCGCTCTTTCTCGGTTACGTGCGCGACCACGACCGCGGGGGCGCGGTCCGGGTGCTGGAGTACTCCTGCCACCCCAGCGCAGTGACCGTCGCCGAGCAGCTCGCTGCCGGGCTGGCAGCGCAGGGCCGGGCGGTGCGCATCGGCGTCGTGCACCGGGTCGGGCACCTGGTCGTCGGTGACCTCGCGGTCGTCGCGGCCGTCAGTGCCGAGCACCGGGCGGAGGCGTTCGAGGTGTGCCGGGAGCTCGTCGACGGCTTCAAGGCGGGGGTCCCGATCTGGAAGCACCAGGTGTTCCGGGACGGCTCCGACGAGTGGGTGGGCATTCCGTGAGCCGCTCGCGCGACTTCTACCGCGGCTCGGCGCCCGGGCAGGGGCCGCTCCTCGACACCGGCCCCGGCCCCCGCAACCGGACGCGCCGCGCCCGGACCCTCCTGCCACCCACGGCACCGGTGACCGGCGCCCCCGACGCCGGCCCGCCGCAGGCGGCGTCCCGCAGGTCGGTCGCCTCGGCCGTCGGCGTCCTGCTCGCCGTCTGTCTCTTCGCGGCGGCGACCCTCGTCCACCTGCCCTTCGCCATCCTCAGCCCCGGGCCGATCACCAACGTCCTGGGTCAGGACAAGGGCACCGGCGAGACCCCCACGGACCGGATCAAGGTCACCGGGAGGCCGACGTACCCCACCTCGGGGTCCCTGGACTTCACGACAGTCCGCGTCAACGGCGGTCCCGGACACCCGGTCAACGCCTGGGAGGTCCTGCTTGCCTGGGTCAACCCCACGGAGGAGGTCTACCCCGTCGACCAGATCTTTGCGCCTCAGCGCACCGCTGCCGAGGTCGCGCAGGAGAACCAGGCCGAGATGAGGGACTCGCAGCAGGAGGCGGAGGCGGTCGCCCTGCGGGCGCTCGGCCACGAGGTCCGGCAGCGGATCAAGGTCGGCCGGGTGGCCAGTGGCGCACCATCGGAGGGGACCCTCCAGGTGGGGGACTACCTCAGGTCCGTCGGCGGCGCCCCGGTGACCGATGCGGGCTCCGTCCGCGCAGCCCTGCAGAAGGTGACCCCGGGGGAGACGGTGGCCATCGGCGTCGAGCGGGCGGGCTCGGAGGTGCTCCTCACGTCGAGGACCGGCCGGTCCGCCGACGGGCGCACCGTCCTCGGGATCGTGCTGGCCGTCGACTTCAGCTTCCCGTTCACCGTGGCCATCGACGCCGGCAACGTCGGGGGGCCGTCGGCCGGCATGATGTTCTCCTTGGGCATCTACGACAAGCTGACCGAGGGCGCGATGACCGGCGGCAGGGACATCGCGGGGACGGGCACCATCGACGCCTCCGGCGGGGTGGGCCCGATCGGCGGCATCCGGCAGAAGATGGCCGGCGCGCAGCAGGGTGGTGCGACGTTCTTCCTCGCGCCTGCCGGCAACTGCGACGAGGTGGTCGGTCGCGAGCCCAAGGGCCTGCAGGTGTTCCGGGTCGCCACGTTCGACGACGCACGGATGGCGGTCGAGGGAATCGGGCGGGGCGACACCGCTGCTCTCCCGCACTGCTGAGGCAGGAGGGACGCTCAGTCGTCGAGCGTCGCCCGGAGGGCCGCGACGAGCCCGGGGGCGAGGTCCGGCCCGGTGGCCACCCGGTCGTCCGCGTCGTGCTCGCGCTGACGCAGCAGGCACACCGACGAGCCGTCCCGGAGCACGGCGACGAGCAGCCGCACGTCCCGGCGCCGGGGGTGGGCGGAGAGTCGCTCGAGAGCGGCCGCCGGGTCCTCCGGCAGGTCGCGCTCGGCCTCCGGGGGGACGACCATCCGTTCGACGGCGAACGCGCAGCCATCGACCCCGGGCGGCCACCCGACGCGACCGAGCAGGGTCTCCAGGTCGGCCGTCTCGTGCAGCGGGTCCTGCTCGATCGCCGTGAGTGCCGCGCCGGGCTGCTCGGCGTCGCCGAGCTGGCCCCGCAGCTGTGGTTCGCGCTCGAGCAGGTCGGCGGTGCGGACCAGGGCGAACAGCCGTGGCGGCTGGTCCCAGCCGCCGGCCGCAACGTGGCGCTCGGTGTCGAGGGCCGCGACGGACAGCGGGTCGAAGACGGGGCGCACCGGGGAGCTCACCACATCATTGTCCCGGTACCCGGGCGTTCCCGGCGCGCACGTGCCGGCGCCGCGCAGTGCCGGCGCCGCGCCCGGCCGGGCCGCTCCCACAGCGCCGCTATGGGTCAGCGCCGCTATGGGTCAGCGCCGCCACGGGCGGAACGTGCGCGGGGAGCAGGACGTTGGTGGGTGACCGCATACCGGGCGCTGGTCTGGGCTGGGTATGTTTGGTGAGGGATCCCGGGCCCTGCCGGCGCCGGACCGTTGAGCAGATCGGGCTGTGGTGAGCGGACGCGACTGGTTTGGCCGTGAGGGCTCCGACCCTGCCCGTGGGGGCGACGAGGGGGGAGCGCCGCCCGCGGTGGCCCGTCAGCGACGGGCCGGGAAGCGGGGCCCGCTCGTCCCGACCCTCGTCATCCTGCTCGGGCTTGGCCTGCTGCTGTCCTCGCTCGCCACCTTCTGGACCGAGATCCTCTGGTACGAGTCGGTGGGCTTCCGGTCGGTGTTCACGACGGCGCTCGGCGCCAAGCTCCTCCTCGGCGTCCTGGGGGGCCTGCTCACCGCCGCCATCGTCGCGTCCAGCCTCGTCATCGCCTACCGGAACCGCCCGATCTATGCCCCGACCCCGGACCAGGAGGCACTCGAGCGCTACCGCGAGGCCGTCGAGCCGCTCCGGCGCCTCGGCATCGTCGCCGTGCCCCTGGTGCTCGGCGTCCTCAGCGGGCTCGGCGCAGCGGCGCAGTGGCAGACCTTCCTGCTGTGGCGCAACCAGGTGCCCTTCGGCAAGACCGACCCGCAGTTCAACATGGACATCGGGTTCTTCGTCTTTACCCTGCCCTGGCTGACCTTCCTCGTCGGTTTCCTCGGAATGGCCCTGATCATGGGACTGCTCGCGGCCGCCTTCACCCACTACGTCTACGGCGGCCTGCAGCTGACGGGCAAGGTCCGGCGCACCACCTCGGTGGCGCGCCTGCACCTGTCGGGGTTGCTCGCGCTCATCGTTCTCGTCCGGGCCGCCAGCTACTGGCTGGAGCGCTATTCGCTCTCGACCGGGACCTCCGAGCTGATGACCGGGATCCAGTACACCGACGCCGCAGCGGTCCTGCCAACCAAGGCGATCCTCGCCATCGCGTCGATCATGTGCGCGCTGATGTTCCTGTCGGTCCTCTGGACGAAGTCCTGGCGACTCCCGATCGTCGGCCTCGTCGGCCTGCTCGTCGTCTCCGTCGTGGCCGGGGGGATCGTGCCGGCGCTGGTGCAGTCGCTGAAGGTCAAGCCCAGCGAGAAGTCCCTCGAGTCGCCCTACCTCACCCGCAACATCGCGGCCACCCGTGACGCATACGGCCTGACCAACGTCGACGTCAAGCCCTACGACGCGTCCACCCAGGCGACTCCCGGCCAGCTGCGCAACGACGCTGCGACCGTGCCCGGCATCCGCATTGTCGACCCCAACGTCGTGTCGCCGACGTTCAAGCAGCTGGCGGCAAAACGCAACTACTACCAGTTCCCCGACGCGCTCGACGTCGACCGCTACAACGTCGACGGCCAGCTCCGCGACACCGTCATCGCCGCCCGCGAGCTTGACCTCACCGGCGTGCCTGCGGCGCAACGGAACTGGCTCAACGACCACACCGTCTACACCCACGGGTTCGGCCTCACCGCGGCATACGGGAACAAGCGCACCAGCGACGGTGGGCCGGTCTTCATCGAGAGCGACATCTCCTCCTCCGGCAAGCTCGGCCAGTTCGAGCCGCGTATCTACTTCGGCGAGCAGTCGCCCGCGTACTCGATCGTCGGGGCACCCGCGGGTGCCGCCCAGCGCGAGTTCGACTTCCCGGACACCTCGGCGGCGGGACAGGCGAACAACACGTATGCCGGGACCGGCGGGGTGCCGATCGGCTCCCTCGCCCGCAAGCTGGCCTACGGCCTGAAGTACCGCGAGGCGAACTTCCTCCT